>NZ_CP152052.1:3655000-3955000 GCF_038637725.1 Psychrobacillus sp. FSL H8-0483 | reverse complement strand
GTTAAAGCTGTAATCGTTCGCACTAAAAGCGGCGTACGCCGTAAAGACGGTACTTATATCAAATTCGATGAGAACGCATGCGTTATTATCAAAGACGATAAAGGACCGCGTGGAACTCGTATTTTCGGACCTGTTGCTCGTGAATTACGCGACAGCAATTTCATGAAAATCGTATCTTTAGCTCCAGAAGTTCTTTAATTTACATGAAAGTGCCAATCAAGGAGGTGCGACAGAATGCATGTTAAAAAAGGTGACAAAGTTAAGGTAATCTCAGGTAAAGATAAAGGTAAAACAGGAGTTATCCTTACAGCTTTCCCTAAGAAAGACCGTGTTTTAGTTGAAGGTGTAAACATCGTCAAAAAACATATGAAACCAAACCAAGCTAATCCGCAAGGCGGAATTGTAAGTCAAGAGGCTGCAATTCACGTATCGAATGTTATGTTAATCGACCCAAAAACTGGCGAGCCGACTCGCGTAGGTTCTAAAGTAGAAGATGGCAAAAAAGTTCGTGTTGCGAAAAAATCTGGTGAAATTATTAAATAAGTAAAGAGAAGGGAGGTACACACATGAACCGCCTAAAAGAAAAGTATCTTAAGGAAGTTTCTCCTGCTCTAATGAGCAAGTTTGAATATAACTCAGTGATGCAAGTTCCTAAAGTTGATAAAATTGTTATCAATATGGGTGTGGGTGATGCTGTATCAAATACAAAAGCACTTGACGCTGCTGTTGAAGAATTACAAATTATCTCAGGTCAAAAACCTGTAGTTACGAAAGCTAAAAAATCGATCGCTGGTTTCCGTCTTCGTGAGGGTATGCCAATCGGTGCTAAAGTTACACTACGTGGAGAGCGTATGTATGACTTCTTGGACAAATTAATCGCTATCTCTCTTCCACGTGTACGTGACTTCCGCGGTGTTTCTAAAAAAGCATTCGACGGTCGCGGTAACTACACTCTTGGAGTTAAAGAGCAATTAATCTTCCCTGAAATCGATTATGATAAAGTTTCGAAAGTACGCGGTATGGACATCGTAATTGTAACAACTGCGAACTCTGACGAAGAAGCTCGTGAGTTATTAACACAATTCGGTATGCCATTCCAAAAGTAAAATAAGGGAGGCGAAAACGTGGCTAAAAAATCAATGATCGTTAAACAACAACGTACGCCAAAGTTCAAAGTGCAAGAATACACACGCTGTGAGCGTTGTGGACGTCCGCACTCTGTATATCGTAAATTTAAGCTTTGCCGTATTTGTTTCCGTGAACTTGCATACAAGGGACAAATTCCTGGCGTTAAAAAAGCAAGCTGGTAATCCCCTATAACTGGGAAGGAGGTAAATGTAATGACAATGTCAGATCCAATTGCAGATATGCTAACACGCATTCGTAATGCTAACATGGTTCGTCACGAGAAATTAGAAGTTCCTGCTTCAAACCTGAAAAAGGAAATCGCTGAAATTTTAAAGCGTGAAGGTTTCGTACGTGACGTTGAGTATGTAGAAGATAGCAAACAAGGAATCATTCGCATCTTCTTAAAATATGGTCAAAACGACGAACGCGTTATCACTGGTTTGAAACGTATTTCAAAACCAGGTCTACGCGTTTACGCTAAAACAAACGAAGTACCTAAAGTATTGAACGGTTTAGGAATTGCTTTAGTTTCTACTTCAAATGGTTTATTAACAGATAAAGAAGCTCGCGCTAAACAAGTTGGCGGAGAAATCGTAGCTTACGTTTGGTAATAATCAACAAACGAATGGAGGTGCAACAAAATGTCTCGAGTAGGTAAAAAACCAATTGAGGTTCCTGCAGACGTTACTGTAACAGTTAGCGCTGAAAATACAGTAGTAGTAAAAGGACCAAAAGGTGAATTAACAAATTCATTTAATCAAGATATTAAAATTGAACAAGAAGGTAATGTAATTACTTTAGTTCGTCCGACAGATTCGAAAGAACACCGTACAATCCATGGTACAACTCGCGCTTTGCTAGCTAACATGGTAATTGGTGTTTCTGAAGGATATGCACGTGGACTTGAATTAGTTGGAGTTGGTTACCGTGCACAACTACAAGGTAATAAACTTGTACTTAATGTAGGGTACTCTCATCCAGTTGAATTCACTCCTGAAGACGGATTAGAAGTTGAAGTTCCTTCTAATACAAAAATTATCATTCGCGGTATTAACAAAGAACGCGTTGGTGCTCTAGCATCTAACATTCGTCAAGTTCGTCCACCAGAGCCTTACAAAGGTAAAGGTATTCGTTATGAAGGCGAAGTTGTACGCCGCAAAGAAGGTAAAACAGGTAAATAATGCATCCCGCATTAGAAAGGAGTGACCACTGTGATTACGAAACAAGACAAAAATCAAGTTCGTAAAAAACGTCATGCACGTGTTCGTACAAAAATCACGGGTACTACTGAACGTCCTCGTTTAAATGTATTCCGTTCTAATAAACATCTATACGCACAACTTATCGATGATTCACAAGGTGTAACAATCGTAAGTGCGTCTTCTATGGACAAAGATTTTACTGGTACAGCTGGAAACGTTGAAGCTGCTATTTTAATCGGTGAAACAATCGCAAAACGCGCTGTCGAAAAAAACATTAAATCTGTTGTATTCGACCGTGGCGGTTACTTATATCATGGACGTGTTAAAGCGTTAGCTGAAGCTGCACGTGAAAACGGCTTAGAATTTTAAGAAGAAGGAGGGACATATTTCATGCGTGGTATTGACCCAAACAAACTTGAACTTGAAGAACGCGTAGTAACGATTAACCGTGTTGCTAAAGTTGTAAAAGGTGGACGTCGTTTCCGTTTTACAGCATTAGTAGTTGTCGGTGACAAAAATGGACATGTAGGATTTGGTACTGGTAAAGCTCAAGAGGTTCCAGATGCAATCCGTAAAGCGGTTGAAGATGCTAAGAAGAATTTAGTAGAAGTACCAAGAGTTGGCGGAACTACTCCTCACTTAGTAATTGGTGGTTTTGGAGCTGGATCTATTCTAATCAAACCTGCAGCACCTGGTACAGGTGTTATCGCTGGTGGACCGGTTCGTGCGGTTCTAGAATTAGCTGGTATTACAGACATTCTTTCTAAATCACTTGGATCTAACACACCAATTAACATGGTTCGTGCTACAGTACAAGGTTTAACTCAACTAAAACGTGCTGAGGACGTTGCTAAATTACGTGGTAAATCAGTAGAAGAACTGTTAGGATAAGGGGGGAAATTACAATGGCAACTAAATTAGAAATCACCCTTACTAAAAGCTTGATTGGTTCAAAGCCAAATCAACGCAAAACAGCAGAAGCTCTTGGATTACGTAAAATGCATCAAACAGTTGAGCACCAAGACAATGTCGCTATCCGCGGGATGGTTGTAAAAGTAGCTCACTTAGTAACTGTTAAAGAAATTTAAGGTTTATTTTAAGAATAAGGAGGTGCCACCATATGAAACTTCATGAGTTAAAACCAGCAGAAGGATCTCGTTCTACACGTAACCGCGTAGGTCGTGGTATCGGTTCTGGTAATGGTAAAACTGCAGGTAGAGGTCATAAAGGTCAAAATTCTCGTTCGGGCGGTGGAGTTCGTCCAGGATTTGAGGGCGGTCAAAACCCATTGTTCCGTCGTCTACCAAAACGTGGATTCACGAACATTAACCGTAAAGAATTTGCAATTGTGAACCTTGATACATTAAATCGTTTCGAAGAAGGCACAGAAATAACACCTGCTTTATTAATTGAAACAGGTGTTGTGAGTAGTGAAAAATCTGGTATTAAGATTCTAGGTAATGGAACTCTTGACAAGAAGTTAACTGTAAAAGCTCACAAATTCTCTGCGTCAGCTAAAGAAGCTATTGAGAATGCTGGCGGACAAACCGAGGTGGTTTAATGTTTCAGACGATCTCAAACTTTATGCGTGTTAGAGATATTCGAAATAAAATCATTTTTACTTTATTAATGTTAATCGTGTTTCGTATTGGGACATTTGTTCCAGTACCTCACGTTGATGCAAATGTTTTAAGACAAGCAGATCAATTAGGTTTGATTGGTTTCTTAAATACATTTGGTGGCGGTGCTTTAAAAAACTTCTCCATTCTAGCGATGGGAATTATGCCGTACATTACTGCTTCCATCATTGTACAATTGTTACAAATGGATGTTGTACCGAAGTTTACAGAGTGGGCAAAACAAGGTGAAGTTGGAAGACGGAAACTTGCACAATTTACTCGTTACTTCACAATTGTGTTAGCTTTTATTCAAGCATTTGCAATGTCATATGGTTTTAACCGTATGTACGGCGGTTCTTTAATAAAAGATGACGGTGTAATGACGTATTTCGTTATTGCAGTAGTATTAACTGCAGGTACTGCATTTTTAATGTGGTTAGGTGAGCAGATCACAGCAAAAGGTGTTGGTAATGGTATTTCTATCATTATCTTCGCTGGTATCGCTGCTGCAATTCCAAATGCAGTAAACCAAGTGTATGCACAACAAATAGAAGGTGCTGGTGAAGCACTGTTTATCAATATTGTGATTATTGTATTGCTATTATTGGCAATTATCGCTGTGACAGTAGGCGTTATTTACGTTCAACAAGCGTTGCGTAAAATTCCTATTCAATATGCGAAACGTGTTGCTGGCACATCTCAAACTGGTGGTCAACAAACACACTTACCTTTAAAAGTTAATGCTGCGGGAGTAATTCCTGTAATCTTTGCATCTGCCTTCCTTATGGCACCGCAATCAATCGTTTTATTTTTCGGTCAAAATGATGTTACTGATTTTATAACGAGAGCATTAGATTACACACACCCTGTTGGTATGACGATCTATATTGCATTAATCATTGCGTTTACTTACTTCTATGCATTCATTCAAGTGAATCCAGAAAATGTAGCAGACAATTTGAAAAAGCAAGGTGCGTATATTCCAGGGATTCGTCCAGGAATAAATACACAAAACTATTTAACAAACGTATTGTACCGTTTAACTTTTGTTGGATCTATCTTCTTAGCTCTAATTGCAATCATGCCTCTACTATTTGTTAAATTTGCGGGTCTACCGCAATCTGCGCAAATTGGTGGAACAAGTTTGCTAATCATTGTAGGGGTTGCACTCGAAACAATGAAAACGCTAGAATCCCAACTAGTTAAGCGTCACTATAAAGGCTTTATGAAATAATGTCGGTTTTTAGGAACGATAATGTTCCTAAAAATCAACAATTAGTCCTGAGGGGGCATTTTCGTATGAATATCGTTTTAATGGGTCTGCCAGGTGCTGGTAAAGGCACACAAGCTGATAAAATTGTTGAGAAGTACGCAATCCCTCATATTTCTACAGGCGATATGTTTCGTGCAGCAATAAAAGATGGCACGGAGCTAGGTTTAAAAGCAAAATCGTTTATGGATGAAGGTGCATTAGTACCTGATGAAGTTACGATTGGTATTGTTCGTGAAAGACTAAGTAAACCAGACTGTGAAAAAGGATTCTTACTTGATGGTTTCCCACGTACAGTTCCTCAAGCAGAAGCACTTGATGCTTTACTTGTAGACCTAGGAAAATCAATTGAGCATGTGCTTAATATTCAAGTAGCCCAAGAAGACTTGATTAAACGTCTAACTGGTCGTCGCATTTGTAAAGAATGTGGCACTGCGTACCATCTAGTTTTCAACCCACCTGCTAAAGATGGGGTATGTGACAAAGATGGTGGAGAGCTTTATCAACGTGCGGATGATAATCCGGAAACGGTGACGAACCGTCTGGAAGTAAATATGAAGCAAACGCAACCTTTGCTTGATTTTTATGACAGCAAAGGTGTTTTAACTAATATTGATGGACAGCAACATATCACGAAAGTGTTTGCTGATCTTGATGCTCTGTTACAGGGCAACCGCATCTAAAAGCCCGGTGCCTGTCGCAGACGACTGAATACCCGGGCATTATGCAAAGAACGAAAACGTTTTTTTCGAGAGCTGCAAAAGCATATTGCGCCCGGTATACGAACTGGAAGAAAAGAAATGCATCAAAAGCGAGGACCCCCTAGTCCACGTGCATTTTATATTCTGAAGGGGTATAATGGGTTTCGTGGAAGCATCTATGTAACGAACGGGTACTATGGAACTCATCCAACACATTCGTACGAACATGTTGACATGAGGGAGACGGGTTTCAACCAGTCAGTCTACTCCGTGGATTGCCACAAACGAAACCTTACGAGTGTCTTTCGAACATCTCTCATGATTTCCAAACATATGCTTAAAACGAATAGTTTCGTTCTTGATGAGGCTATACTAACAGCAAATTACGTTTGAATATTGATGAGAACCTGATTTGTATATAGAAGGGAGACAGGGTTGATGGCGAAAGATGATGTAATTGAAGTCGAAGGAACAGTTGTTGAGACTTTGCCAAACGCGATGTTTAAGGTAGAATTAGAAAACGGTCATACGATACTTGCGCATGTATCGGGTAAAATTCGTATGCACTTTATCCGCATTTTACCTGGAGATAAAGTCACAATTGAACTTTCTCCTTACGATTTAACTCGCGGTCGTATCACGTACCGTTTTAAATAATCTTTTGCACTCCGGACTACTAAGGAGGTTGGGTTAGATGAAAGTGAGACCATCTGTGAAACCGATCTGCGAAAAATGTAAAGTAATTCGCCGACGCGGTAAAGTAATGGTAATCTGTGAAAATCCTAAACACAAACAAAGACAAGGATAATAAGAAGGAGGTGCACGACACATATGGCACGTATTGCTGGTGTTGACATTCCACGCGATAAACGCGTTGTTATTGCATTAACATACATTTTCGGTATTGGTAAAACTACTTCACAAAAAGTACTAGTAGAAGCTGGTATCTCTGAAGAAACTCGCGTTCGCGATCTTACAGAAGACGAGTTAAACAAAATCCGTGAACAAATCGGTGTATACAAAGTAGAAGGTGACCTTCGTCGTGAAGTATCACTTAACATTAAACGCTTGATGGAAATCGGTTCATTCCGTGGTATCCGTCACCGTCGCGGCTTACCTGTACGTGGACAAAATACGAAGAACAATGCTCGTACTCGTAAAGGTCCTCGTAAAACAGTTGCTAACAAGAAAAAATAATCGGTAAAGGAGGTTTCTTCTTAACATGGCACGTAAACAACAAACACGTAAGCGTCGTGTGAAAAAGAATATCGAATCCGGTATTGCTCACATTCGCTCAACATTTAATAACACAATTGTGACTATCACAGACATGCAAGGTAATGCACTTTCTTGGTCAAGTGCTGGAGCTCTTGGATTTAGAGGTTCTCGTAAATCTACTCCATTCGCTGCACAAATGGCTGCAGAAACAGCTGCAAAAACTTCTATGGAACATGGTATCAAAACTTTAGAAGTAACAGTTAAAGGTCCTGGTGCTGGACGTGAAGCGGCTATCCGCGCACTTCAAGCTGCAGGTCTAGACGTTACAGCGATTAAAGACGTTACACCAGTACCACATAACGGTTGCCGCCCACCAAAACGTCGTCGCGTGTAATAGGTGAAACTCAACATGTTTGAGAACATCATTTATTGTACAGACTGAGGTTGTGCAAACAGCAATCAGTTAAACGATCGAATTCATGATGGAAAGAACCTATACATTCGATGTTTTGAGGGAGGGTAAATTGGAATGATCGAAATTGAAAAACCAAAGATTGAAAGTGTAGAAATCAGCGAAAATGCCAAGTTTGGTAAATTTGTTGTAGAACCGCTAGAACGTGGCTATGGAAATACTTTGGGTAATTCTTTACGTCGTATCCTTCTGTCTTCTTTACCAGGAGCTGCAGTTACTTCTATTCAAATCGATGGCGTTTTACATGAGTTTTCAACTATTGAAGGCGTAGTGGAAGATGTTGCATCTATTATTATGAATGTGAAAAAACTAGCTTTAAAAATCTACTCTGATGAAGAAAAAGTCATTGAGATTGATGTAAAAGGAGAGGGAACGATTACAGCTGCTGACATTACACATGACAGTGACGTTGAAATTTTAAATCCAGAACTCTATATTGCAACAATCGGCAAAAATGGTCATTTCCGTATGCGTATGTACGCAGGTCGAGGCCGTGGCTACACTCCTGCTGATCAAAACAAACGTGAGGATCTTCCTATCGGCGTAATCCCGATCGACTCTATTTATACTCCAGTTTCACGCGTTAATTTTCAAGTGGAAAATACTCGTGTTGGACAATTGTCTAACTACGATAAATTAACTCTTGATGTGTGGACAGATGGCAGCACCGGTCCTAAAGAGGCGATTTCGCTTGGAGCAAAAATACTAACTGAGCACTTGAATATTTTTGTAGGGATGACAAATGAGGCACAAACTGCTGAAATCATGGTCGAAAAAGAAGAGGATCAAAAAGAAAAAGTTTTAGAGATGACTATCGAAGAACTTGATCTTTCTGTTCGTTCTTATAATTGCTTAAAACGCGCTGGTATTAATACAGTACTAGAACTTGCAAGCAAATCAGAAGACGATATGATGAAAGTAAGAAACCTTGGACGTAAATCTTTAGAAGAAGTAAGAGCGAAGTTAGATGAGCTTGGCTTAGGATTACGTAAAGAAGACTAAGCGAATTTTGATATAGCTAGATATGAACTATTCACCAAAGGAGGGAAACATCCATGGGTTACAGAAAACTTGGACGTACAAGTTCTCAACGTAAAGCGATGTTACGTGACTTAACAACGGACCTAATTATCAATGAGCGTATTCAAACTACTGAAGCACGTGCAAAAGAATTACGTTCTGTTGTTGAAAAAATGATCACTTTAGGTAAACGCGGAGATTTGCACGCACGTCGTCAAGCTGCTGCTTACATTCGTCGTGAAGTAGTAACTTCTACTGATGAAGAAGGTAATGAATCAACAATTTTTGCATTACAAAAATTGTTTGATGATGTAGCACCACGCTATGCTGATCGTCAAGGCGGTTATACTCGTATTATGAAAGTTGGACCTCGTCGCGGAGACGGAGCACCAGTTGTAGTAATTGAGTTAGTTTAATCAATACAAGTTGAAGAGGGAGATTGGTGTTTCTACCACCCTCTTCTTTTTTCAAACAGATTTATACGACATTATAAAAGCAGAGTGTTATGATGAGCGGACTTTAAGTTGCGTCTCGTCTAGCTCTACGCACCTCATTTTTCAGATTGGTCTTGAGCAACCAGTCTAGAAATAAGTTATTGAAGAGCGCATTTCTCAAAATGAGGTGCGCGCTTTTTTAATTTATCGTAAAATAGTGTAATACTTAGTCAAGCAGAGATGAGTTAGAGGAGGTAAAGGATGAAACGCGAGATTATTTCTTTACAAGAAGTTACTTTTACATATAAGGAAGAAGATATTAATTTACGTCCGGCTGTAAACGGTGTGGAGTATACAGTTTACGAAGGTGAATGGGTTGCGATTGTCGGTCATAATGGTTCAGGTAAATCGACACTTGCACGTTTAATGAATGGTCTTCTATTTCCTCAGACGGGAAAGGTACAGATTTTTGGAGAAGCACTAACAGAACAGAATTTATGGGACATACGCTCAAAAATGGGCATGGTGTTTCAAAATCCAGATAACCAATTTGTTGGAGCTACTGTGCAAGATGATGTAGCATTCGCATTGGAAAATAACGGAATCCCATTTGAGGAAATGGTAGAACGAGTACAACAGTCTTTAGAAAAAGTGAAAATGAGCGATTTTATGAATAGTGAACCACATCATTTGTCCGGCGGGCAAAAACAGCGTGTTGCTATTGCAGGAGCAATTGCTCTAAAACCTAGAATATTATTATTGGATGAAGCTACCTCTATGCTAGATCCACAAGGCAGAGAAGAGGTGCTTTCAACAGTTCATCAACTAAGAGTAGAAACGGATTTGACTGTTATATCGATTACGCATGATTTAGAAGAGGCGCTGCTTGCAGATCGAGTTATCATGATGAATCAAGGTGAAAAATATGCAGAAGGTACACCTGAAGAAATATTTCAACGGGGACAAGAGTTAGTTGACCTTGGGCTAGATCTACCTTTTGCAATGAATATGTCAAGATTATTAAGAGAGCAAGGGACTGCTATCGTTGCAGACCATATGTCAGAAGAAGAACTGGTGAATGATTTATGGACATCACACTTCAACAAGTAAGCTATGCTTATGCGAAAAATACTCCTTTTGAAAAAAGAGCTTTATTTAATGTCGATTTAAACATTCCATCCGGATCATATCAAGCGATTATAGGACATACCGGTTCAGGAAAATCAACCGTTTTACAACATCTAAATGCTCTACTAAAACCAACTGAAGGTACTATTAAAATTGGCCAAGTAGAAGTAAAAGCAGATAAAAAAAGTAAAATGTTACGTGAAGTAAGGCAAAAAGTAGGAATTGTTTTTCAATTCCCAGAGCATCAATTATTTGATGAGACCGTTTTAAAGGATATTATGTTTGGACCTATGAATTTTGGTGTAGGAGAGGAAGAAGCAAAGCGTCGTGCAATTGAATTAGTAGGGTTACTAGGGCTACCTGAAGAAGTATTGGAAAAATCACCTTTTGACTTATCAGGGGGTCAAATGAGACGAGTAGCCATTGCAGGTGTTCTTGCAATGAATCCCGAAGTACTGGTACTAGATGAACCGACTGCTGGACTGGATCCAAGAGGACGAAAAGAAATAATGGATCTGTTTCACCGACTGCATAAGGAAAAGGGATTAACGACGGTACTTGTTACACACAGCATGGAAGATGCATCAAGATATGCCGATCGTATTGCCATTATGCATAAAGGAAAATGTGTATTAGAAGGGACACCGCAAGAAATCTTCTCAGATGAAGATCGACTACTGGATTATCAATTAGAACTTCCTCAATGTATAAAGTTTCAAAAGAAGGTAGAACAAATGATGGGGATGAAGTTACCTTCGATTTGTTTAACTGAAGAGACTTTAGCAAAAGAAATAGCGCACCTTATTAAAAAGGAGCGTGACGAATAATGTTAGAAAAAATGATATTTGGACGATTTATCCCTGGAGATTCATTTATTCATAGATTGGATGCACGAGCAAAACTAATTTTTGTGTTTTTATTTATCGCAATTGTTTTCATTGCAAACGACTGGATTACATATGGGATATTACTTGTATTCACTTTCCTCATTATTCGACTGTCTAAAATCAGACTATATTTTTTAATAAATGGGTTAAAGCCGGTCGTAATTTTAATCGTTTTTACGTTCTTATTGCATTTGATATTTACGAGAGAAGGGCCGATTATTTTTGAGTGGAAGTTTATTAAGATATATGAGGAAGGATTGCGCCAAGGGATATTCATTTCCATTCGCTTTTTTGTCCTAGTTATTTTAACATCTATTTTAACACTCACTACTACACCTATTTCGATTACCGATGCATTAGAAATATTATTAAACCCATTAAAGAAATGGAAGCTTCCAGTACATGAACTAGCGCTGATGATGTCGATTTCGCTACGATTTATTCCAACTTTAATGGATGAAACGGATAAAATTATGAAAGCACAAATGGCAAGAGGTTCCGATATGACGACGGGTAGTATGAAGGAGAGAATGAATGCAATTGTCCCTCTTCTCATTCCTTTGTTTGTAAGTGCGTTTAAACGAGCAGAAGATTTAGCAACAGCAATGGAAGTACGAGGTTATAAAGGTGGTGAAGGTAGAACAAGATACCGTAAGCTAGAGTGGGCACGGAGAGACACTATAAGCATTCTCTTGCTTGTTGTATTGGCTGCAGTACTTATATACTTTAGAAAGTAAATGGAGGTGTGAGTGTGCGGCTACGAGCGAGTATCAGTTATGATGGTAGTCAGTTTTCTGGTTATCAAGTGCAGCCAGAAAAACGAACCGTTCAATTGGAGATAGAACGCGTGTTGCAGACTATTCATAAAGGCACCATTGTAAAGGTTGTGGCGAGTGGAAGAACTGACGCAGGTGTGCATGCAACAGGACAAGTAATCCATTTTGATAGCCCACTTACGCTGGCGATGGATCGCTGGCAAACAGCATTAAATGTTCAGTTACCAAAAGATATTCGCATTTTATCGATAGAACAAGTACAGGATGACTTTCATGCGAGGTATAACGCCACTGGCAAGACATATCGGTATATTTGGTCTTTAAATGAAGTGCATAGCCCGTTTGAACGTCATTATAGTGTGCATGTCGATCGGTATAAACCGGATATAGAATTAATGCAAGAAGCTTCTGCGCATTTAATTGGCACACATGATTTTTCGAGTTTTTGTGCGGCTAAAACGAATGTAAAAGATTTTGTGAGAACGGTTCATTCGATAACTTTTGAAGTGAAAAAAGAGTCCAATCAGCTTCATATGGTGATTAGCGGGAATGGATTTTTATATAACATGGTTCGAATTATTGCAGGTACTTTATGGGAAGTTGGAATCCAGAAAAAAAATGTGAGCGACTTGCCCAAAATCTTGCAATCTTGCAACCGTAAATATGCTGGTAAAACCGCGCCAGCACACGGTTTATACTTAGAAAAAGTAGAGTATTTACAATGAAGCAACTTCACCAGGTGTTTTTGGAAAAATGCTTGACTATATCGTATATCCGGGTTATGATGATGTATGGTATTTTCATTAACCCCACAATATAAGCCCCGAAACTTATTGGTATGAGGATATAGAAAATTTTAGATCGATTATGATTGAATTAGGAGGACAAAATACATGCGTACAACATTCATGGCTAAAGGTCACGAAGTAGAACGTAAATGGTTAGTAGTAGACGCAGAAGGCCAAACTCTTGGTCGCCTTGCTTCTGAAGTAGCAGCTATTTTACGTGGAAAAAACAAACCAACATTTACACCAAACGTTGACACAGGTGATCACGTTATCATCATCAACGCTGAAAAAATTCATTTAACTGGGAACAAGTTAAATGACAAAATTTACTACCGTCACACTCAATTTGCTGGTGGACTTAAACAACGTACAGCTTTAGAAATGCGTACTAAGTACCCAACTAAAATGCTTGAATTAGCAATCAAAGGAATGCTTCCTAAAAACTCTTTAGGACGTCAAATGTTTACTAAACTTAACGTTTACGCTGGAGCAGAGCATCCACATGCAGCACAAAAACCAGAAGCATACGAGCTTCGCGGATAATTATTATTAAGAGGAGGACATACACTTGGCACAAGTTCAATATATCGGCACTGGTCGCCGTAAAAGTTCAGTAGCACGCGTACGTTTAGTACCAGGCGAAGGAAATATCGTTATCAACAAACGTGACGTAGAAGATTACGTACCATACGAAACTTTACGTGAAATTATTAAACAACCATTAGTAACTACTCAAACATTAGGTAGCTACGATGTACACGTAAACGTTAACGGTGGTGGATTCACAGGTCAAGCAGGAGCAATCCGTCACGGTATTGCACGTGCACTACTTACAGTAGACCCTGATTTCCGTCCAGCTTTAAAATCTGCAGGATTCTTAACACGTGACCCACGTATGAAAGAACGTAAAAAACCAGGACTTAAAGGCGCTCGTCGTGCACCTCAGTTCTCAAAACGTTAATTTTATATTATCAGTTCAAAGCACTTCTCGAGACTTCTCGAGGAGTGCTTTTTTTGTGCGCAGAAAGAGTGAGTGATAGGAAACTGCCAGATGAGTAGAGTGAGTAATATTGGTTAAAAAAGGATTGTGTCCGGTTTGGGAGAGGTGTATATTAATTAAATATTTATGAAATGCAAAAAAATGAGGAAGTTTTGATTCTTCTATGACTATATAAGGAATTTTGCGGGGAAACGAGGTACTATATGAAAAGTAAATTTAATGTCGTGACTTCTACGATTTTAGTTAGTATTTTTATTGCACGATTTGGAACTTTTTTGGTGTTACCATACTTGACGCTGTTTTTACTAAATGAATTTCATTACTCAGGTGTTCAAATAGGAACGATTATTTCGACGCTAGCGTTATCCAATTTAATAATGAGTTTCTTTGTGGGGCCATTTATTGATAAGTTTCCAAAGAATAAAGTGATTATTACTGGATTAATTGGTTATTTGGGATGTTATGTGTATTTCCCTTTTATTGATCAGTATGCTGGGTTTATAGTGTTCGCTGCGATACTTGGGGCCAGTCAAGCAATTGTTGAGCCTACATATAGGGTGCTCTTAAGTCTTTACACGGAACCAGAAAACAGACGATTAATATTCAACATCCGATATTTTTTAATTAACATTTCGGCTGCAATTGCTCCACTTACATCTGTGTACTTCCAACAATTCGGGATGGAGAAGCTATTTTTTGCAGTTGGGTTTATTTTCTTTATTAATATCTTTATCTTTGCAATTATTTTTAAAAAATATCCAATAAAACAAGTAGCTCCGAATCCAAATAAGTATTCCATCTTTCAATCGTTCCATGTATTCAAGAAAGATTATGCATTTGGAATATTTGTGTTAGCACTAATCTTCATTAGCTTTGGTTACAGTCAATTTGATTCTACATTTAGTCAGTACTTAGGAAAAACATTTCATCACGAGCTGGCGATTCAATATTTTGCGTGGCTCATCACAACAAATGCAATTACGGTATTAGTCATTCAATATTTCGTTTATAAGCTTGGAGAAATGATAAGTACAACGACTTCCTTGATCATTGGCAGTGGGTTATTATCCGTAGGTTTGTTTTTCTTTGGGCAGAGTGAGCACATTTTTATCTTAATTATTTCTATGATCATTTTTACTACTGGAGAAGTATTAGTCTTCACGATGGTGGATATCCATCTGGATGGAATGTGTGCTGATCACGAAAAAGGAATGTATTTTGCTCTATCGGGAGTGAAGTCTATCGGAAGTATAGCTGGGCCAAGTTTAGGCGGGGTTCTATTAGACAGCTTGGATAGCGGAGTACTTGTCTTTACTATCATTGGATTTATCACGTTACTTGCTATTCCATCCTTTTATTTTAGCTCCAAAATACAGAAACAATTATAATCATACTCTTTGTCCCTCATACGTATAATGAGTGAAAAAGGAGCGATGAACCTGAAAAAGTGGTTAACCATCAGCGTATTATTTTTGATTTCCTTACTAGCAGTTGTATACGGAACTAGAGCAAGTGATGTTGGTTTTTTCCTACCCGATCCATTAAGTGGAGTTAAAATTGTCATTGATCCAGGACATGGTGGGATTGATGGTGGTGCAAGCCATGGAGAAACAGTTGAACGAGATATTACACTAGCCATGTCTCTCAAATTACAGAAACAACTAAAAGCGCAAGGAGCAACAGTTGTGATGACTCGCACTAAAGAAGGAGATGCGTTATCCGAGCACACTCCTGATGAAGATTTCCCAACTACACGTGCTAGGAAGCGTGCGGACTTGCTTCTTCGTGAAGAAATTATGAATAACTCGGAAGCAGATATTGTTTTAAGTTTACATGTAAATGCCGTTCCTGAAGAGAGATGGAGAGGTGCGCAAGTATTTTATCACGCACAAGGACATGAGGGAGGAGAGCTATTAGCTAAATCCATTCAAGGTTCCATCCGAAAAAATATAGGAAACACGGAAAGAGAAGCGCTATCGATTAAACAGGTCTATATTCTGAAAAAGGCAAAGGCACCGGCAGTACTAGTAGAAACAGGGTTCTTAAGTAATAATGAAGAAAGAGAACTGCTAAAATCAGACAAATACCAAAATCAAATGGTTGATGCAATTGCAGAAGGTGTACGCCGTTTCGTAGAAGATAATATGTACTGAGCCAATGATTAGGATTGTAGACACTCGTGTATGGTATACTATAATGCAAATAGTTATCTAAAAAGGGAGTGTCTACAAATGATTAATGAGCAACAAGTTCGTACGTTACTTGGGGAATTAAATGATCCATTTTTACATAGAACTCTAGAAGAAACAAACGGAATTTCAGAAGTATCGATAAAAGAAGAAAAAAATCATGTTAGTGTGAAATTAGCCATCGCTAAGATTAACTCTGCGGAACAAATGCAATTGCAAGGAAAAGTAGTGGAATTGTTAAAAAATGCTGGAGCCGCTACAGTTGGTATTCGTTTTGAAGAACTTTCAAAAGAGGTATTGGAACAATTCCGAGGTCAAGCAAAAGAAAGTGACAATGAAAGTATTCTTTCTCCAAATAGCAAAGTGAAAATAATCTCTATCGCATCTGGTAAAGGTGGAGTTGGTAAATCAACAGTGTCTGTAAACTTAGCAGTAGCTCTTGCCCGCTTAGGTAAAAAAGTAGGGTTAGTGGATGCTGACATTTATGGCTTTAGCGTACCTGATATGATGGGGGTTAAAGATACACCACAAATTAAAGAAGACCGAATTATTCCTGTAGAACGTAAAGGGGTAAAGATTATTTCCATGGGATTCTTTGTGGAAAACAATACACCAGTAGTGTGGCGCGGGCCAATGCTTGGAAAGGTATTAGACCAATTCTTTAAAGATGTAGAATGGGGCGAATTAGACTTTTTACTATTAGATCTTCCTCCCGGTACAGGAGATGTTGCATTAGATATTCACCAAATGTTACCGGCATCTAAAGAAATTGTTGTAACAACACCACATCCGACAGCGGCTTTCGTTGCTGCTAGAGCAGGGGCTATGGCTCTACAAACAGACCATGAAATTCTTGGGGTTATAGAAAATATGTCGTGGTATGAGGCTAAGTCTACAGGAGAACGAGAATTCGTCTTCGGTAAAGGTGGCGGACCAAAACTTGCAGACGAACTGCGCACAGAATTAATTGGACAACTTCCATTAGGTCAACCAGATTGGAATGATATTGACTTTGCACCTTCTGTATACGCAGAGACGCATGAAACAGGAAAAATTTATTTAGAAATTGCTCAGAAAGTTATTGAAAAAGCATAAGAAAAAGGCCGTTTCCAGAAATGGAGCGGCCTTATTTTGCTGAATCACCTTGTTTTTCCTGACCACCAGAAGAAGATCCACCTCCGCTTTGTGACCCGGCTTCTTCAATCAATTTCTGCCACTTTGTTTGCAATAAAGGGCTTTTAATTGTTTCTTCTACCACTTTTTCCATTTCTTTTCGCATATCGGTGGATTTAAGAATTTTTTCTAATTCCTTTTTCATATCGGCCGAACCAAAAAAGCCTTCTAAATCTTTTAAGTAAGTTGGGTCCTTCATTAAAGATTTCATTAACTCTTCTTGTTGTTTCATCATACTTTTTGCCATTGTCTCTGTAAATTTAGGGTCTTGGTAAATTTCCTTCCAAAAATCTTC
The DNA here is from genome assembly GCF_038637725.1 of Psychrobacillus sp. FSL H8-0483. Lineage (NCBI taxonomy): Bacteria > Bacillati > Bacillota > Bacilli > Caryophanales > Bacillaceae > Psychrobacillus > Psychrobacillus sp. FSL H8-0483. Next base: position 3,937,700 of record NZ_CP152052.1, on the reverse strand, counting down.
TGCTTCTTTGGACAACATTGTTTTCTCAACAGATTTCTTCACTTGCTCGCTATCAATGACTAACAACTCTTTAAATTTGGGATCTTCTAAGAGCTTTTGGATTGCCTTTTTTCCATCCTCTGATTGCAAAGCGTCAATCATCATTTTTTTATTCTCCTCATAGGAAGGAGGAGTAGAAGGAGAGCCGCTACAACCAGCAAGAAGCCCAAGACTCAATAAAATAAGGGCGAAATATTTCATTTATATCACCATCCTTTCAATTATTGTTCACATCTGTTACAGAAATATGTATAGCATCTACGAAGAAATAGATTTTTGGTGAAATCGTTGTTACAATTTAAAGAGGAAATAGAGAAGATGGAGGAAATCTTGCGTGACTATACGAAATTGGTTTAAATTCTTTATGAATGCCATGCTAATTGGTGGCTTAATAACAGGTGTTTTAGGTTTATTTATACGTTGGGATGACGCCTTCGCGAAATATTATGAAGCAGGACAATGGAGTGAGTTTTTTGCTGCTCTTGCGTTTATGGTAGTAATGGGCTTTACAGTAAGTGTAATTGCACAAATGGGTTACTTTGCTTATTTAACCATTCATCAAATGGGTGTTAATATATTTAGAACCCTCACCCTATGGAATTGGGTTCAGTTACTAATTATTGCATTCGTGATTTTTGATTTAATCATGTTTCGATTTAGACCCAATGCGGAAACAACAGAGCAAATATGGCTATACGTAATTTTACTTGCAGTTTTAATCATCACCTCAGTAGTGGTTGCGATAGTAAAAGCCAATATGACAAAAAAACATGCTCTTATATCTGCTTTATTCTTTATGATTGTTGTTTCGACACTTGAATGGTTACCTGTACTTATGGTAAGAGCTGACAATGTAGATAGTTGGGTAACATTATTACTATTCCCGATTCTTGCAGTAAATGCATTCCAATTATTAGCTTTGCCAAAATATAATGCAAAATCGGATGAAGACCGTTCAAAGCTAGAAGCTCGCAGAAAAGCAAGAAGAGAAGCAGCAGCTGTAAAAACAAAATAAAAGAAAACTGCCCTGACTAAATGTCGGAGCAGTTTTTTCTTATTCAGGATATGACTTCTTTTTCATATTTAGTGCAAATAAATTTTGTTCAATCGTAATAAATGGTTGTGATTTCAGAAATTTTGTGAGTTGGTTTATTTCTACTTTTTCCTCTTGATGCATTGGAACGGAGAGAATATCTCCTTTTTCTAATACTAGGTTCCCTTTTCCCCAATACTTACTTGAGCCAAGTAAATTCACTTCCTCTTGCCAAGCACTCTGTTGGAGCTCCATTGGAAATTCATAATCTTTTGTTCGAAACCAAAGTGGCTTTTCCCCAATAGCACGCTCAAATCGCTCGATCTCTTTTTTGAATAAATCAGGATTCTCTATATAGTTAGAACCTTCTTGGCCTAAAAGTCCAATCGGCATATGCTTTTCTTTCATAAGTTCTAAAATGGTTTCAGATCGTTCAATCCATTCAATACTCATGAAAAATTGTGGATATGGGGCTTCTAAACTGTTTAAGAGTGTCTCTATTTCTTCTTTACCAAAGGTCAAATCAATCGTAACTGTGTTCCCATATGTCCCTTTTGAAATAACACTTGGTTTTTCTGTAACTTGAAAAACAGGAAGTATAGAAGAGTAATTACTTGGAATGATAAACAAAAGAAGAACAAATATAAGCATTAATGGCCCTACTAATAACAACTTTTTCTTCAACTGAACACACACCTTTTCCAATCGTTTTAATTAATTTTATGATTTAGTGTTGACATTCATGTTAAAACGATGTTAAGATACAAAGGTCGCCAAAACAAAGCGGCAACATCAACAACATGAACATTGAAAACTGAACATGCAAAACGTTAAGACATATAGCTTGAAAGACTAACTTCGGTTAGCTTGATAGCAAAACAATTTTGACATCATTTAATGATGATGCCAGCAAAATAAATGAGCTTTTTAAGTTCTCTATTATGGAGAGTTTGATCCTGGCTCAGGACGAACGCTGGCGGCATGCCTAATACATGCAAGTCGAGCGAATGACGAAGAAGCTTGCTTCTTCTGATTTAGCGGCGGACGGGTGAGTAACACGTGGGCAACCTGCCCTGTAGATTGGGATAACTCCGGGAAACCGGGGCTAATACCAAATAATCCATTTCCTCACATGTGGAAATGTTAAAAGACGGTTTCGGCTGTCACTACAGGATGGGCCCGCGGCGCATTAGCTAGTTGGTAGGGTAACGGCCTACCAAGGCGACGATGCGTAGCCGACCTGAGAGGGTGATCGGCCACACTGGGACTGAGACACGGCCCAGACTCCTACGGGAGGCAGCAGTAGGGAATCTTCCACAATGGACGAAAGTCTGATGGAGCAATGCCGCGTGAGTGAAGAAGGTTTTCGGATCGTAAAACTCTGTTGTAAGGGAAGAACAAGTACGAGAGTAACTGCTCGTACCTTGACGGTACCTTATTAGAAAGCCACGGCTAACTACGTGCCAGCAGCCGCGGTAATACGTAGGTGGCAAGCGTTGTCCGGAATTATTGGGCGTAAAGCGCGCGCAGGCGGTCCTTTAAGTCTGATGTGAAATCCCACGGCTCAACCGTGGAAGGTCATTGGAAACTGGGGGACTTGAGTACAGAAGAGGAAAGCGGAATTCCAAGTGTAGCGGTGAAATGCGTAGAGATTTGGAGGAACACCAGTGGCGAAGGCGGCTTTCTGGTCTGTAACTGACGCTGAGGCGCGAAAGCGTGGGGAGCAAACAGGATTAGATACCCTGGTAGTCCACGCCGTAAACGATGAGTGCTAAGTGTTAGGGGGTTTCCGCCCCTTAGTGCTGCAGCTAACGCATTAAGCACTCCGCCTGGGGAGTACGGTCGCAAGACTGAAACTCAAAGGAATTGACGGGGGCCCGCACAAGCGGTGGAGCATGTGGTTTAATTCGAAGCAACGCGAAGAACCTTACCAGGTCTTGACATCCCGCTGACCGTTCTAGAGATAGATCTTTCCCTTCGGGGACAGCGGTGACAGGTGGTGCATGGTTGTCGTCAGCTCGTGTCGTGAGATGTTGGGTTAAGTCCCGCAACGAGCGCAACCCTTGATCTTAGTTGCCAGCATTCAGTTGGGCACTCTAAGGTGACTGCCGGTGATAAACCGGAGGAAGGTGGGGATGACGTCAAATCATCATGCCCCTTATGACCTGGGCTACACACGTGCTACAATGGACGGTACAGAGGGTCGCAACCCCGCGAGGGTGAGCTAATCCCATAAAACCGTTCTCAGTTCGGATTGTAGGCTGCAACTCGCCTACATGAAGCCGGAATCGCTAGTAATCGTGGATCAGCATGCCACGGTGAATACGTTCCCGGGCCTTGTACACACCGCCCGTCACACCACGAGAGTTTGTAACACCCGAAGTCGGTGGGGTAACCCTTACGGGAGCCAGCCGCCGAAGGTGGGACAGATGATTGGGGTGAAGTCGTAACAAGGTAGCCGTATCGGAAGGTGCGGCTGGATCACCTCCTTTCTAAGGATATATTACGGAATACAGATTTTTATCTGTATCTTAACGTTTTGCAGTTCAGTTTTGAATGTTCATTTTTATGAGCATTTGAAAACTTGTTCTTTGAAAACTGGATAAAACGACATTGAAAGAAACAAATTCAAGAAATTCAATTTATAATCACTTCGGTGATTATATGTTGTGTAGTACTTTTAACTACTAATTTTGAATGGACTCCAAGTAATTGGAAGCCATATTAGGTTAAGTTAATAAGGGCGCACGGTGAATGCCTTGGCACTAGGAGCCGAAGAAGGACGGCACTAACACCGATATGCTTCGGGGAGCTGTAAGTGAGCTTTGATCCGGAGATTTCCGAATGGGGAAACCCACTGTTCGTAATGGAGCAGTACATTTACGTGAATACATAGCGTATCTGTGGCACACCCAGGGAACTGAAACATCTAAGTACCTGGAGGAAGAGAAAGAAAAATCGATTCCCTGAGTAGCGGCGAGCGAAACGGGAATAGCCCAAACCAAGAGGCTTGCCTCTTGGGGTTGTAGGACACTCTACATAGAGTTACAAAGGAATGAGCTAGACGAAGCGATCTGGAAAGGTCCGCAGGATAGGGTAAAAGCCCCGTAGTCAAAAGTTCATTCTCTCTTGAGTGTATCCTGAGTACGGCGGAACACGTGAAATTCCGTCGGAATCTGGGAGGACCATCTCCCAAGGCTAAATACTACCTAGTGACCGATAGTGAACCAGTACCGTGAGGGAAAGGTGAAAAGCACCCCGGAAGGGGAGTGAAATAGATCCTGAAACCGTGTGCCTACAAGTAGTTAGAGCCCGTTAATGGGTGATAGCGTGCCTTTTGTAGAATGAACCGGCGAGTTACGATTACATGCAAGGTTAAGTTGAGAAGACGGAGCCGCAGCGAAAGCGAGTCTGAATAGGGCGAATGAGTATGTGGTCGTAGACCCGAAACCAGGTGATCTACCCATGTCCAGGATGAAGGTAAGGTAACACTTACTGGAGGTCCGAACCCACGCACGTTGAAAAGTGCGGGGATGAGGTGTGGGTAGCGGAGAAATTCCAATCGAACCTGGAGATAGCTGGTTCTCTCCGAAATAGCTTTAGGGCTAGCCTCAAACGTTAAGAATCTTGGAGGTAGAGCACTGTTTGGACTAGGGGCCCATCCCGGGTTACCGAATTCAGACAAACTCCGAATGCCAATGATTTATGTTTGGGAGTCAGACTGCGAGTGATAAGATCCGTAGTCAAGAGGGAAACAGCCCAGACCACCAGCTAAGGTCCCAAAGTATTTGTTAAGTGGAAAAGGATGTGGCGTTGCTTAGACAACCAGGATGTTGGCTTAGAAGCAGCCATCATTTAAAGAGTGCGTAATAGCTCACTGGTCGAGTGACGCTGCGCCGAAAATGTATCGGGGCTAAACAAATCACCGAAGCTGTGGATTGATACCTTTGGTATCAGTGGTAGGAGAGCGTTCTAAGGGCGTTGAAGTCAGACCGGAAGGACTGGTGGAGCGCTTAGAAGTGAGAATGCCGGTATGAGTAGCGAAAGACGGGTGAGAATCCCGTCCACCGTATGACTAAGGTTTCCTGAGGAAGGCTCGTCCGCTCAGGGTTAGTCGGGACCTAAGTCGAGGCCGATAGGCGTAGACGATGGACAACAGGTTGATATTCCTGTACCACCAAACCACCGTTTGAGTAATGGGGGGACGCAGAAGGATAGGGTAAGCGTGCTGTTGGTTATGCACGTCCAAGCAGTAAGGTGTGAATGTAGGAAAATCCGCATTCTATAACATTGAGCTGTGATGGCGAGGACTTAGTCCGAAGTTCCTGATTTCACACTGCCAAGAAAAGCCTCTAGCGAGGTGATAGGTGCCCGTACCGCAAACCGACACAGGTAGTCGAGGAGAGAATCCTAAGGTGAGCGAGAGAACTCTCGTTAAGGAACTCGGCAAAATGACCCCGTAACTTCGGGAGAAGGGGTGCTCTTTTGGGTGAATAGCCTAGAAGAGCCGCAGTGAATAGGCCCAGGCGACTGTTTAGCAAAAACACAGGTCTCTGCAAAACCGTAAGGTGAAGTATAGGGGCTGACGCCTGCCCGGTGCTGGAAGGTTAAGAGGAGTGCTTAGCGCAAGCGAAGGTGCGAATTGAAGCCCCAGTAAACGGCGGCCGTAACTATAACGGTCCTAAGGTAGCGAAATTCCTTGTCGGGTAAGTTCCGACCCGCACGAAAGGCGTAACGATCTGGGCACTGTCTCAACGAGAGACTCGGTGAAATTATAGTACCTGTGAAGATGCAGGTTACCCGCGACAGGACGGAAAGACCCCGTGGAGCTTTACTATAGCTTGATATTGAATTTTGGTGCAACTTGTACAGGATAGGCAGGAGCCTTAGAGCCCGGAGCGCCAGCTTCGGAGGAGGCGTCGGTGGGATACTGCCCTGGTTGTATTGAAATTCTAACCCATACCCGTAACCCGGGTAGGAGACAGTGTCAGGCGGGTAGTTTGACTGGGGCGGTCGCCTCCTAAAGTGTAACGGAGGCGCCCAAAGGTTCCCTCAGAATGGTTGGAAATCATTCGAAGAGTGTAAAGGCAGAAGGGAGCTTGACTGCGAGACCTACAAGTCGAGCAGGGTCGAAAGACGGGCTTAGTGATCCGGTGGTTCCGCATGGAAGGGCCATCGCTCAACGGATAAAAGCTACCCCGGGGATAACAGGCTTATCTCCCCCAAGAGTCCACATCGACGGGGAGGTTTGGCACCTCGATGTCGGCTCATCGCATCCTGGGGCTGTAGTCGGTCCCAAGGGTTGGGCTGTTCGCCCATTAAAGCGGTACGCGAGCTGGGTTCAGAACGTCGTGAGACAGTTCGGTCCCTATCCGTCGTGGGCGTAGGAAATTTGAGAGGAGCTGTCCTTAGTACGAGAGGACCGGGATGGACACACCGCTGGTGTACCAGTTGTTCTGCCAAGAGCATCGCTGGGTAGCTATGTGTGGACGGGATAAGTGCTGAAAGCATCTAAGCACGAAGCCCCCCTCAAGATGAGATTTCCCATTACGCAAGTAAGTAAGATCCCTCAAAGACGATGAGGTAGATAGGTTCGGGGTGGAAGCGTGGCGACACGTGCAGCTGACGAATACTAATCGATCGAGGACTTAACCAAAATAGAATTTGAAGAATTCAATGTCTTTTATCCAGTTTTGAGTGAACAACTCAAGGTCTAGTGATGATGGCGAAGAGGTCACACCCGTTCCCATACCGAACACGGAAGTTAAGCTCTTCAGCGCCGATGGTAGTTGGGGGTTTCCCCCTGCAAGAGTAGGACGTCGCTGGGCACTAAGAAGTCGTTACCGAGAAATCGGTAACGACTTCTTTTGTGTTCGAAAAAGAAGACCGAAGGAAACATCTATTTTATTTATAAAAAAGCGTAGGAGGGGCAAAGAGTTCGAAGAAGCAAGCAGAGAGGCTCGGAGCTTATAGACTACGTTAGAACCGAATGACTACATACGATGAAGAAATCTGCCGTCCATTTACTTTCGCAGCCTGAACGCGGTAGGTTAGCTTTGTACCGGTGTTAATTGGGAGTTTCCCCCTTCAAGAGTTGGACTACGCTGGGCACCAAGAGGTCATTACTGGGAAATAGGTAACTTCTTTATTGATGTTTTTTTATTTGGTTGGATAGGTCTTGGTTATGCGTCATTTGGTCTCGATTCAACTCAGGATATAGTCTCGTTCATCCAGTTACGGTAAGAAAAGCTACTCTCTTTTTAAAAATATTTCCTTAAGGATACTTATTTCAAGTGGTTTTATTCAAAAAATAGTTCATAGTCATCCCTTCGACCGACCAGTTTATCCTTCTTTTTCACTTCAATTAATTTCACATTATAAATTAGGAAAAAAATAAAAAAATTGCTTGAAATTTATAGTAGACTTGCTATAATTATATTTGTACTTTAATTAGATAATACGTTCCGAAGTAGCTCAGTGGTAGAGCAATCGACTGTTAATCGATTGGTCGTAGGTTCGAGTCCTACCTTCGGAGCCATTTTTTTTTGCTTCCATAGCTCAGTAGGTAGAGTGCTTCCATGGTAAGGAAGAGGTCACCGGTTCAAATCCGGTTGGAAGCTTTCTTAAAAAAAGTACTTGTCCTTAAGTGAAAAGTATGTTATTATCATTATTGTCCGGTTTTTCTTATTGGACAATTTCTAAAACCCAGGAGGATTAGCTCAGCTGGGAGAGCATCTGCCTTACAAGCAGAGGGTCGGCGGTTCGAGCCCGTCATCCTCCACCATATTATTTATATACTTAGCTTTGGAGGGGTAGCGAAGTGGCTAAACGCGGCGGACTGTAAATCCGCTCCTTAGGGTTCGGCGGTTCGAATCCGTCCCCCTCCACCAGTTTATTGGGGTATAGCCAAGCGGTAAGGCAACGGATTTTGATTCCGTCATGCCCTGGTTCGAATCCAGGTACCCCAGCCATGACCTTACAAAGCTTTTATGATTTAGGGGCCTTAGCTCAGCTGGGAGAGCGCCTGCCTTGCACGCAGGAGGTCAGCGGTTCGATCCCGCTAGGCTCCATAATTTTATATTAAAGTAACCCTTTCCAAAGTACTTGGAAAGGGTTTTTTCTTGCCTTTTAACGGAATATTCCTTGTTTCTCCAAAAAAAAAATTCTTTTCAATATTACCTACTTATCGTTATGATGAAATAAAAAATGCGAGGTGTTGAGTTTTGGGAGAAACAATTATCTATGGGGACGTAACCCTTCGACCATTAACACAAATGGATTTTCCGTTTCTATGGGAACTTTATGAACCCGAAATTTTTGAATTTATGTTGAATAAAATTGAAAATCTAGAGCAACTTGAGAAATGGCTGCAAGTTGGTATTAAACAAATGAGAATCGATAAAACTGCTTTTGCATTTGTGGTGGAAGACACAAACACAAAAGAAATAATGGGTACTACCCGTATTTACGGCATAGATCACACCAATCATGCTTGTGAAATAGGCTCCACTTTTTACGCTAAAAAATTTCAGCGCACGCATGTGAATACGGTATGCAAATACTTGCTTTTGAAATATTGTTTTGAGACATTAGAAATGTTTCGTGTTCAATTTAAAACAGATGAGCAAAATATAGCTTCACAGCGAGCAATAGAACGAATAGGTGGTATAAAAGAAGGGATACTACGCAATGAACGAATACGATCTAATGGTACCATGAGAAATGCGGTCGTTTATTCCGTTGTAGATAGCGAATGGTCCGAAGTAAAAGGTCAACTTGTTCAATTAATGAATAAATACTCATAATATTGTGAGGTTGAGCCAACTACCTATTGGGAATTACAATAGATGTATGAACTGAAAGGGGTAATAATAATGAAAAAGTTAAATCTATCTATTATAGGAGTACCAATGGACCTTGGACAAAATAGACGTGGGGTTGATATGGGGCCAAGTGCGATTCGTTATGCAGGGGTAGTCGAACGTCTAAAAGATCTTGGTCATTCTGTGAAAGATGAAGGCGATATTCCGATAAGTCATACTAGAAAAGAACAATCTCCTAATACCCATTTACGTAACTTAGAAGAAGTTATTGAGGGAAATGCTGCACTAGCAAATAAAGTGCACGAAGTTTTAGTAGAAGGGCAATTCCCACTAGTACTTGGTGGCGATCATAGTATTGCTATCGGGACACTTGCTGGTCTTGCGGATCGCTACAAAAATCTTGGTGTTATTTGGTATGATGCACATGCGGATTTAAATACTGCGGAAACTTCTCCATCAGGAAATATACATGGGATGCCGCTTGCAATAAGTATCGGATTAGGTCATGAAGATTTAGTCAACATTCGTAAATATTCTCCAAAAGTTAAACCAGAAAATATCGTAATCATTGGTGCGCGTTCTGTGGATCCAGGAGAGCGAGAATTAATTAAAGAAAAAGGCATCAAAGTCTTTTCCATGCATGAAATCGATAAGCTTGGGATGACAGAAGTGATGAACCAAACGATTGCGTATTTCCAAGAGCGCGAAGTAGATGGTGTACATCTGTCTTTAGACTTAGATGGAATAGACCCACTTTATACACCAGGTGTCGGCACTCCTGTCCCAGGAGGCATCAGCTATCGCGAAAGTCATTTAGCAATGGAAATGCTGTACTCGTCCAATCTCATTACATCTGCTGAATTTGTAGAAGTAAACCCAATATTAGATGAAAAAAATAAAACAGCAGATGTTGCAGTTGCGCTTATGGGCTCTTTGTTTGGGGAGAGTTTAGTTTAAACACTTACTTTTGAATATAAATTTTGTTTTTAATCTATAAAGCAGACACTTGTCTGCTTTTTCTTTTTTTTATTATCAACACAGAGTTCCAAATTTTTGATAAAATTGAAATAATGAATACATAAAAAATGAAACCTGTTGAAGCCTTTATCCGTATAGGTAAAGACAGCCGCATGGAGCGGAGGGGAAATCACGATGGATGCGTTAGTGAACAAACGAATAAAACAAGTGTTAAAAGGCGATAAAGACGCATTCGCGGAGATTGTCGACCTGTATCAACATAGACTATTTCAAGTGTGTTATCGCATGCTAGGAAATCGTCATGAGGCAGAAGATATATCGCAGGAAGCATTTGTGCGAGCCTTTATAAACATACACACGTTTGATCAGAAAAGAAAATTCTCAACTTGGCTGTACAGAATCGCTACGAATTTATGCATCGACCGTATTCGTAAAAAAAAGCCTGATCTTTATTTAGACGCAGAGGTAAAGGGTACTGAGGGTCTAGACATGTACTCACAAATAGCTGCTGCAGAAGAACTTCCTGAAGAAGAACTGATGAAGCTCGAATTGCAGGATCGAATTCAATATGAGATAAGTCGACTTCCCGATAAATATAGATCAGCCATCGTACTGAAATATATGGAGGAATTATCTTTACAAGAAATAAGTGAGATATTAGAATTACCACTTGGAACAGTAAAAACAAGAATTCATAGAGGTCGAGAAGCGCTTAGAAAACAATTAAGCAAACAACCGAATTTTTAATAGGAGGGAATCACGATGAATGCGTGTCCAGAACGAATTGTTCACTTTATGCATGAATATTTAGATGGCGAAATTAGCCGTGAACATGAGCTGGAACTTAAATCTCATTTGCAATCATGCGTGGATTGTCAGAAACATATGCATGAGCTAAGCGATGTAGTTGCTTTTATCAAAGGAGCAGCTCATATAGAGGCACCAAATGCCTTCACTCATTCAGTAATGGCGAGACTTCCGAAAGAAAAGTCCCACGCCGGTGTTAGCAGATGGTTGCGTCATCATCCAGTTCTTACTGCAGCAGCATTATTCTTCTTGTTTATGAGTAGTGCGCTTTTTACCAATTTTAATGATGAGCAGCAATTTTCTTTTACCAAGCAAGCAAACGTCATCGTCGAGGGTGAAACAGTTATTGTTCCCGAAGGACAAGTTGTAAAAGGTGATCTTGTTGTGAAAAATGGAAATGTTCGGATTGACGGAGAATTAGATGGAAATTTAACGATTATTAACGGATCAAAGTATATGGCTTCTACAGCTGTTATTACGGGAAAAACGGAAGAGATTAACAAAGTATTTGACTGGCTTTGGTTTCAGATAAAAGATGGCGCTAAAGAGGTCATGTCATTTTTCGATAAGGAAGAATCGAAATAAGAAGAAGTCTATCCGGAACTTTGGATAGACTTTTTTCGTCCCAAAAGGTAGAGAATTCCGTAACTGTGTTATACTTACTGTATATGGATTCGTGATGAAAAGTGGGGGATGCCACATGTCGTTTATGGAGCAATTTACAGACTTAATGCCAGTAAACGTTATTGTAAACATTTTGGATGTTCTATTTGTCTGGTTTGTTATTTATAAAATTATAACCCTTATTAAAGGAACAAAAGCTGTTCAATTATTAAAAGGGATTTTTGTCATTGTCATTGCTCGTGTTGTGACTGACTTTTTAGGCTTAAATACGCTTGGTTGGATGTTAGAGCAAGTTATTAATTTTGGATTTTTAGCAATCATTATTATTTTCCAACCTGAAATTAGAAGAGCACTTGAACAAATAGGTAGAGGTAAACTATTCTCGAGAAGCTCGATGCAAGTAGAAGAAGAGCAAAGCCGTTTAATAGAGGCCATGACTAAATCGGTTAGTTATATGGCGAAACGCAGAATTGGAGCATTAATCTCTATTGAAAGAGAAACGGGCTTAACAGAATATATTGAAACAGGTATACAGTTAAATGCACATCTTACTTCGGAATTAATGATTAACATTTTTATTCCAAATACACCACTACATGATGGTGCAGTAATTGTTCAAAAAAATAATATTACTTCGGCAGGATGTTATTTACCATTATCTGAAAGTCCCTTTATCTCCAAGGAGCTAGGGACAAGACATAGGGCTGCAATAGGTTTAAGCGAAGTGACAGACGCTATTACAATTGTCGTATCGGAAGAAACCGGAGCAGTCAGCTTAACATCTAATGGCGACCTCCATCGAAATTTATCCATGGAAGAATTTAAGGTTCACTTAAAACGTCTTTGGTTTGGACCGACGGAGGAACAAGTAACTTCTTCTAAATGGTTGTGGAGGGGGAAACAAAATGGATAAAATGATGGATAATCCATGGTTTTTGCGAATAATTGCACTTACTTTAGCCATATTGCTGTTTGTTTCTGTACAATCCGAAATGGAAAAAGATAACATGAATGTAAGTGGCACAACAGTAGATGTTCTTCGTGATGTGCCAGTGGAAGTATATTATGATGATGATAATTTAGTCGTAACAGGTGTACCCGAGACTGTAAATGTAAATATAGAAGGACCTTCACCACTTGTCTTGTCTTCAAAGGTGATGAAAGACTATAAAGTGTTTTTAGATCTTAGGGAGTTATCTATTGGGAAACATCGTGTTGCTGTATCCAATGAGAATTTTTCTGAAAAGCTAAAGGTACGTACGGATCCGCTCTATGTAGATGTAGTCATAGAAGAACGTATTTCGGAAGAGTTTAATGTAGAGATAGATATGAATGAGGGCTTATTAGCAGAGAATTACGTGGTAAAATCCTATGACGTTGAACCTAAAAAAGTAACGATTACAGGAGCAAAGAGTGTCATTGAAAGCATAGACTATGTAAAAGCTACGATTGTGGGAGATCAAGGGATCAGTAAGTCCTTTGAACAAGATGCAAACGTTCGAGTTCTTGATGCTGATTTAAATAAATTAGATGTATCGGTCGAACCGAAAACTGTCCAAGTAAAAGTGAAGGTTGAAGAATATAGCAAAGACGTTCCGGTAGTCCTCTTAAAACAGGGTACACCTAAAGAAGGTGTGACGATTAATGGTTTATCAACTAATGTGGAGACGGTACGATTGTATGGACCACGCCCAGTGTTAGATAAAATAGAGCAGTTAAACGTAGAAGTAGATGTAAGTAAAATAGAAGATGCGGGTAGTTTTGATATGAAGTTAGCAGTTCCTGAAGGGGTAACGAAATTATCGTTAGATAAGATTAAAATTATAGGAGATGTCATACCGGCTCCTTCTCCACCTGAACAACAAGAAGAAGAAGAAAAAGATGTAACTTCTGGTGTGACAGAGAAATCATTTGAGCAAGTGACAATAGCTGTAAGGGGTCTGCCGGAGCAGTTACAAAGTAATTTTAATACGCCTGTAGATGGAGTTGTCTCTGTTGTAGCAAAAGGGACACCCGAAGCTTTAGAAAATGTCCAGTCTGACAATTTTTCAGTATACGTAGATGCTCAAAATTCAGAAGTTGGAGAAGTAGCTCTCCCTATTCAAATTGATGGCCCAGCTGGTGTAGAATGGGTAACATCTGAAACAGAGGCAAAACTAACGATAAAAGAAGCTTAATACACAGGATAACAGGTAGTTAAGGAGAGAAGATTAAATGGGAAAATATTTTGGGACAGATGGCGTTAGAGGAGTAGCAAACTCAGAGTTAACACCAGAGCTTGCGTTTAAATTAGGTCGTATTGGCGGGTATATTTTAACAAGAGAAGCTAAAGAACGCGCAAAAGTATTAATAGGCCGTGATACACGCGTATCGGGCCATATGCTAGAAGGAGCACTTGTTGCAGGTCTTTTATCAGTTGGAGTAGAAGTAATGCGTTTAGGTGTTATTAGTACACCTGGTGTTGCTTATTTAACAAGAGTGATGAGTGCAGATGCAGGAGTAATGATCTCAGCTTCTCATAATCCAGTAGCAGATAACGGAATTAAATTTTTCGGTGCTGATGGATTTAAGCTTTCAGATGAGCAAGAGTTAGAAATAGAGCAATTAATTGATGCTGATGTGGATGAGCTTCCACGTCCTACTGGTGAAGGTGTAGGGTCGGTGTCTGATTACTTTGAAGGCGGACAGAAATACATTCAATATTTGAAGCAAACAATTGACGAAGAGTTCATAGGAATTCATGTTGCATTGGATTGTGCAAATGGATCAACTTCTTCCCTTGGAACACATGTATTCGCTGACTTAGATGCTGATTTGTCAACAATGGGTTCATCTCCAAATGGCTTGAATATTAATGAAGGCGTTGGTTCTACACACCCAGAAGGCTTAGCGAAATTCGTTTTAGAAAAGGGAGCAGATATAGGTCTTGCTTTTGACGGAGATGGTGATCGCCTAATTGCAGTTGATGAAAAAGGCCAAATTGTAGACGGCGACCAAATTATGTATATATGTGCAAAATATTTAAATACGAAAGGTCGTTTAAATAAAAATACAGTAGTGTCCACTGTCATGAGTAATATGGGCTTTTATAAAGCATTAGAAGCACATGACATGACAAGTGTGAAAACGGCAGTAGGAGATCGTTACGTGGTAGAAGAAATGAAAAAGAATGGCTATAACCTAGGTGGGGAACAGTCCGGACATATCGTATTCTTAGACTACAATACAACAGGCGACGGTTTATTGACTGGTTTACAACTCGTGAATATCATGAAAGTAACAGGGAAAAAACTTTCAGAGCTGGCATCAGAGATGACGATTTATCCTCAAAAACTTGTAAACGTACGTGTGACTGATAAGCATGCAGTTACTGAAAATGAAAAAGTAGCAGCTATTATAAATGAAGTAGAATCCGAAATGGCTGGCAATGGTCGCATACTTGTGCGTCCTTCTGGCACAGAACCTCTTGTACGAGTAATGGTAGAAGCAGCGTCTGCAGAAGACTGTGAAACCTACGTAAATCGTATTGTAGAAGTAGTAAATGCTGAAATGGGCTTAGCAAAATAAATAATACGTAAATCCGGCATATTGCCGGATTTTTTTATTTGGAGGGTCTGTTAAATGATCATGCTGTTATGGACGAAAATCCTCTCGCTTTCCGCGGCCGAACTGCCAAGCCTCCTCGTGGCAACAGGATGTTGGTCACGAATCCGTTGCCACATGGATGTGGCGAACTTAGGATTTGTTCCTATAAGCCCGATTGGGGGTCTTTGCAGTCCCATTTCCGCAGGAGTCTCGCGGATTTTCGTCACAAAATTTATTCTTCTAAAAAACAACAGCATAATTTAACAGAGCCTATTTGAACAAAGTTTCTGCACTATTTTTTATGTTTATTCTACTTCGATAAGTGGAATAGTATGAAAGAACAAACAGATAAGGAGTGAGTAAATGGCTAAAGTAGCAACATTAATCACAAATATGTTTGAGGACGTGGAATACACAAGCCCTGCACAAGCATTAAACGATGCTGGACATGAAGTTTTTATTATTGAAAAAGAAGCAGGAAAAGAAGTGACAGGTAAACATGGGGAAGCTAATTTGAAGGTAGACTATGGAATAGATGATGTAAAGCCAGAAGATTTTGACGCATTATTTATACCTGGAGGATTTTCACCGGACATTTTACGTGCAGATGATCGATTTGTTCAATTTGCTAAATCATTTATGGATGCAAAGAAACCGGTTTTTGCAATCTGTCATGGACCCCAATTACTGATTACAGCTAAGACATTAAAAGGTCGAGATGCAACTGGTTATAAGTCCATTCAAGTAGACCTAGAAAATGCAGGAGCAAATTTTCATGATGAAGCAGTATTCGTTTGCCAAAATCAGCTTGTAACAAGCCGTACACCGGATGACCTCCCAGCCTTTAATAGAGAAATCGTAAAACTGCTGGGCTAAAAGAAAATTGACAAAGCACCTTCCGTTAATCGAAGGTGCTTTTATTATGGCGAATTTTAGAAGTTTGTCTTGGTTATTGAAGCTAATTTATGCTGTTCCCTTTACATTTATATGAATATTCTATATTTTTAATATAATTAAAAGTTAACTAGTTATACACGACAAAAATATAGAATGCTAGGGTTAAAAATAAAAGGGGGGTCAACATGGATTATTTATATCACCCATTTCCAGCTAAAAGGCATACCGTTTTTGCCAAGAAAGGGATGGTTGCAACATCACAACCACTTGCAGCGCAAGCTGGATTAGAAATTTTAAGAAATGGTGGAAATGCGATCGATGCAGCAATCGCAACAGCAGCAGCACTTACAGTTGTAGAACCTACTTCGAATGGGATAGGGGGAGATGCGTTTGCATTAATTTGGACAAAAGATAAGATTCACGGGTTAAATGCATCGGGTCCAGCACCTCAGTCTATTTCAGCAGAAGAACTTAGGACAAAAGGGTATGAGAAAATGCCTATGCACGGGGTTATTCCAGTTACAGTACCCGGGGTACCAGCAGCGTGGGCTGCATTGTCAGAGAAATTTGGAAAGTTACCACTTAAAGAGGTACTCCTTCCAGCTATTCGCTATGCAGAAGAAGGATATCCGTTAACACCTATACTAGGAAAGTATTGGAAGTTGGCTTTCCATAAGTTCAAAACTTCTTTTACATCGGAAGAATTTACGTCCTGGTTTGAAACTTTTGCTCCGAATGGAAAAGTACCAGAAGTTGGCGAGATGTGGAATTCCCCAGGTCATGCCAGAACGCTTCGAGCAATTGGAGAATCAAATGCAAGAGACTTTTATGAAGGGAAAATAGCGGATCAAATAGATACGTTTATGAAAAAATACGGTGGATACTTGACAAAAAGTGATTTGTTGTCCTACAAGCCTCAATGGGTTGAGCCGATTTCTGTAGATTATCGAGGCTATGATGTATGGGAAATCCCTCCTAATGGTCAAGGGATGTTGGCACTAATGGCACTTAATGTGTATAAGAATCTTGAAAAGCCTAAGTGGCAAAATGCGGATACCCTGCATCACCAAATCGAGGCGATGAAAGCAGCATTTACGGACGGCCAAGCATTTATTACGGAGCCAGAAGAAATGCCTATCAGTGTAGAGTATTTATTATCTGAAGAATATGCTAAGAAAAGATCGATCACTATTAAAGATGAGGCTAGTAATCCTGAAGCCTATGATTTTCCTAAAGGTGGCACAGTATATTTAGCAGCAGCGGATGAAGAAGGAAATATGATATCTTATATCCAAAGTAATTATATGGGGTTCGGTTCTGGTATTGTCATTCCCGATACAGGTATAGCATTACAGAATAGAGGCCATGACTTTTCTTTAGATGAATCCCATCCGAATGTGTTAAAGCCGGGTAAAAGAACGTACCATACCATTATTCCGGGCTTCTTATCCAAGGATGGAAAAGCGGTAGGACCGTTTGGGGTAATGGGTGGATATATGCAACCACAAGGTCATTTCCAAGTAGTTACAAATACAGTAGATTTCATATTAAATCCTCAAGCGACACTAGACATGCCGCGCTGGCAATGGTTGAAAGGAAAAATAGTTCATGTAGAACCAGAGTTCCCGAACTATCTCGTACAAAGTTTAGTGAGGAGAGGGCATACCATTCAAGTAACAACGGATGGTGGTAGTTTTGGACGTGGACAGATTATTTGGAGAAACTCTGAAACGGGAGTTCTCCAAGGAGGTACTGAATCTCGTACGGATGGAGCAATAGCAGCTTGGTAATAACAAAATATATTTTGCCTTATCTATGGTGAGATAGAGGTATAAAGAAGAGGCTCTAATTTAGGTCTCTTCTATATTTATGTCTCTAGCCCTAAGGCGTAAAATTGACTTGAATATACTGAGAGTATATAATTAGTAAGTTGCTTAATAGTCTTTGAGTAAGCAACCGCGTAGAAATGGAGGGAAAGAAAACGCGTTAAAACAAGGAAAACAATTATAGCGCCAGAGCTGAAGAAATTGGACGGAAATGTATCTTCAGCAGACGAGGTGGAGGTTATCGATTATTCGGCGGATGCCTCCCGACCGTAATATGCCCGGTTGTAATTCTTTTTCATAAACTATTCGAGCGATCGAATGACAAAGGGAAAAGAAGGCATTCTTAGCTTAATGAGCTACTGCACTTTATGTGTAGAGAGCTTATTTTGACTTGAATGTATATAAATGGAGGAATAGATTATGTGTGGAATTGTAGGATATATTGGTGAGTTAGATGCAAAGGAAATTCTATTAAAAGGTTTAGAGAAATTAGAGTACCGTGGATACGATTCAGCGGGAATCGCTGTACTGAATGAAGATGGCGTAATAGTTTTCAAAGAAAAAGGTCGTATTGCTGATTTACGTGACGTAGTAGACGAAGACGTAGCTGCAAAACTAGGGATTGGTCATACTCGTTGGGCAACACATGGTGTTCCAAACCAGTTAAATGCGCACCCGCATCAAAGTACAACACAACGCTATACACTTGTGCATAATGGTGTAATTGAAAACTACCACCTAATGAAAAAAGCATATTTAGCTCATGTAGAAATGGCTTCTGATACAGATACAGAAGTAATTGTGCAGCTTATCGAAAAATTTGCTAATGATGGTTTATCGACGGTCGATGCACTTAGAAAAACATTGCATCTTATTCACGGATCATATGCACTAGCATTAATTGATAAAGAAGATGAAAATACAATTTATGTAGCAAAAAATAAATCACCACTTCTTGTAGGACTTGGTGAAGGCTTTAACGTAGTGGCATCAGATGCGATGGCGATGCTACAAGTAACAGAACAATATGTAGAGCTTCATGATCAAGAAATTGTAATCGTGCATAAAGATTCTGTAGAAATCCAAAAGCTTGATGGAACAAAAGTAGAACGTGCTCCATACAAAGCGGAGCTAGATATGAGTGATATTGAAAAAGGAACATATCCTCACTACATGCTAAAAGAAATGGATGAGCAGCCAGCTGTAATCCGTAAAATAATTCAAGCATACCAAAACGAACAAGGTGAGCTTACAATAGATCCAGCTATTTTAGAGGCACTACATGAGGCAGATCGTCTGTATATTATTGCTGCAGGAACTAGTTATCATGCAGGTCTAATTGGAAAAGAATACTTTGAGAAAATTGCAGGTATTCCAGTGGAAGTGCATATTTCGAGTGAATTCGGCTACAACATGCCACTTCTGTCTGCAAAACCATTATTTATGTTCATTACACAATCAGGTGAAACTGCGGATAGCAGACAAGTACTAGTGAAAATAAAAGAAAAAGGTTACCCAACGATTACAATGACAAACGTACCTGGGTCTACTCTTTCTCGTGAAGCAGATCACACTTTATTACTTCATGCAGGTCCTGAAATCGCAGTTGCATCAACAAAAGCGTATGTTGCACAAGTGGCAGTACTAATGGTGACAGCTTCTGTGTACGCGCAATCGCAAGGCAAGACATTAGATTTTGAAGTTGTGAAAGAACTAGGTATTGTAGCAAATGCAGTACAAACAATTGTAGATTCCAAGGAAGAAATGGAACAAATTGCAAAAGAATTCCTAGCAACAACAAGAAATGCATTCTTCATCGGACGCAATATCGACTTCTATGTAAGTCTAGAAGGTGCGTTAAAACTTAAAGAAATCTCTTATATCCAAGCAGAGGGATTTGCTGGTGGGGAATTAAAACACGGTACAATCGCACTTATTGAGGACGGTACACCAATTTTCGCTCTTGCCACTCAACAAGCGGTTAGCCTTAACATTCGTGGTAACGTAAAAGAAGTAGTAGCACGTGGCGCAAACCCATGCATTATCGCAATGGAAGGTTTCCAAGAAGAAGGAGACCGCTTTGTACTTCCAAAAGTACACGATCTATTCGCACCACTAGTAGCAGTAATCCCATTACAGCTGATCAGCTACTACGCAGCATTGCATAGAGACTGTGACGTTGACAAACCAAGAAACTTAGCGAAGTCAGTTACGGTTGAATAAGTAAAAAGATTCGATGCTTCACCTGTGTAGTTTTGTAAAAAAGATTGATCATTTAAAACAAAGTTCGATCATTTGAAATAAAGATTGATAATTTATAATAAAGTTTGATAAGAAATAACCTCTTCGGATATGATGTCCGTAAGAGGTTATTTTTTTATTCAGATAAATATTAGGGGTGTTTGTATGGAAAGAGATTTTAGTTGGCTGTGGGAAAATTTAAACTGGGGCGCTAGAGGGGTACGACCGAGGTACTTGTAAAAAAGGGTCATATCATGGGATTAATTTCCATGTATAACCCTTTTTGATCTTTACGGTCTTATAAACTACACAGGAATATCTCCCTCGATTGGTTGTGGAATATTTTCTAAATCATTCATATAGTCTCCAAAACGTTATATTTGCCTAGTTAGATATGGGCTTAGCATGACAATATCTTCCTTTGAAAATTCATAGCCTTCTTTTGAAAGTTCCCATAGAATATGGATGGTTAAGATAACCGCGTTTTGTTGGTAGGACCCCTGATAGTATGTTTTAAAAACAAAGGTTCTTGTATTGAATTGAGAGATAATCGTTTTAAAGAAGTTTTAACCGTGTGTTTTTAGTAATAAACAGTATTTCCTATTCCACCAGTTACCGAAATGACATCGCCAGTAATCGATGCTGACAAAGGTGAAGTTAGGAAGGTAACGACATAAGCAATTTCCTCCGCTGTAATCAAGCGGTTGAGTGGACTCATCGCTGCTGCCTTGCTTAAAGCTTCCTCAGTAGTGAATCGTTCTCTATTCGTTTCCGTGTCAACAATCCCTGGATAAATAGCATTGACGTTAATTCCGTGTTTTCCTAATTCCAATGATGCGGATTTAGTTAAATGAACAACAGATGCATTACGCGGACCAGAACTAAAATAATTGCCGCCTATTCTGGCTGCGAGACCACTTATATTGATAATACGCCCCCAATTATTTTTGATCATATAAGGAGCAACCGCCCGCATACAACGAAAATAGCCCATATATTTTTCTTCAAAATCTTTCAAAATAAGTTCGTCTTTAATGTCGTTAAAATCCTCTGGCTCTCCACCGCCAACACGGGCTCCGCTGTTGATTAGAATATCAATACTACCCATCGCTGCTGCTGATGTTTCAACTAAATTTAGGATAGAGTCAGGATCCGAGGTGTCTGCCACTATAGGATAGATATTTCTTTTTGTTTCTTGGGCTAATTCCTCGGCAGCTTTCTTTAGTGAGGATTCGTTTCTTGAACAAATTGTACAATCCACCCCTTCTAGAGCCAACTGACGGGCAATAGCTTTACCAATGCCTCGGCTTCCTCCTACAATGAGTGCTTTTTTTCCAGATAATTTCAAGTCCATAGATTCAACCTCCTAATTCTATTTAATACTCTATAAGTTCAAACTCAAATTTATTTTTTGAATATTAAATCTTTTATATTTTTGATTCTACCTGTTAATTATAATTGAATCAATTTCATAATGCTCTTTTTTTTAAAAGCCACAGACGCACAGAATTTTTAAATACCTTAAAAAATTTATTAAGCTGCTTGAATTTTAGTCTTATTCTGTAGAGAAAGACGATCACATGCTAGTTTTGATGTGTATTTGAAATTAAGTTGAACCGTTTTGAAAAAAGTCGTACCGTTTATAAAAAATTTTAACCGTTTTAGAAGGATAAATATAAAGAAAACATTGCTATATCAGAGTTTATAAAATGTTTTGATCGAACTTTTTTATAAAAATCGCACACCGATTCATAAGAAAAGCATCCATTTTGATCAATCTTTTTTCAAAAACGGATTTATTAATACAGCGATAAATCAGCGTTTTATCGAGCTTTTTTAATCAAACTTTTTAACAAAGCAACACACCTGTTTGCATACAACTCAATCGTGACGTAAAAACTGGTTAGATTACTAACCAGTTTTTTTATTTATTGCGTGAGTTGTTGACCTTTTGAAAAGCGATATGTTAGAATCATATCTGAAAATGATTCTCGTTATCAAGAAAAGATAATGAAAATGTGCTAATAAGTGCTGTCTCGATGAAAAATAACAGAATTATTGATTTGAATAGTCCATAATGGTTGCGCATTTTGTCCATTATTTCTTCCATCGATATTCTAAATATTTTTCTTCGAGCTTGAGTGCTTTTTTCAGTACTTAATAAAATCGGGCTAAAGTGTGCATTATCCTCGACAAAAAAGTATAACTTCAGACAGATCTAATATGGATTAGGTTACCGAAAATTTGAGGTGCATCATCTTCAAGATGTGGTTGCTGAACCCTAGAAAATTTGTCAGATATAGATACCGTTTGAGCTAACAAGTTCTTCACACAGATACAGGAGAAAGTAATTATTGAAAGGGTGTAAATGATGAGAAATATCGAAAAATATAGAAATGCATTTATCAATGCGCTAGATTTGGAGGAAGATGATGTATGTGAAAATTTAGCACTTGGAGTAACAAGAGAATGGGATTCAATTGGACATATGACACTCATTTCTGAGATTGAGGAAGTTTTTGATGTCTCATTAGATTCTGAATGGATTACAGAGTTCGATTCTTACCTGTCAGGAATGGAGCTATTGAAACGTTTGGGAGTGGACTTTATTAATGAATAGTTTCAAAAAATTTGAGGAGTTTGGGAACCGCACCGCTGTATATGCTGAACGAGAATATTCTTACTCTGAAATGTTAGAAATCGCTGACGCTATCTGTGGTCAAGTAGGTGAAAGAACGCTCGTTTTTTGTTTATGTTCAAATAATAAAGAGTCTTTATTTGGCTACGTGGGCTTTATTAGGGGTGGTGTTGTACCTGTACTTTTGGATGCATCCATCCATATTGATCGGTTGCGCAGACTGATTAACCTTTATAAGCCTACATACATTTGGGCGAGTAGTGAAAATCAAGACCTATTAAAAGTAATGGATAGTTCATTTGTGTTTGGAGATTACACATTATTTAGATGTCCGACATTTTTCCAACATGATCTTGATGAACATCTTGCGCTCCTTTTAACAACCTCTGGAAGTACTGGGAGCCCCAAATTTGTTCGCTTAAGTTATGAAAATATTTTCAAAAATGCTGAATCCATAGGGAAGTACCTTGATATCAATGCAGACGATAAACCTATAACAACACTTCCAATGAATTACTCCTATGGTCTTTCTATCATCAATAGTCATTTCATATGCGGGGCGACGATAATTGTAACGGATGCATCTATCATGAAAAAAGAGTTTTGGGACTTATGTAGAGAGCAACGAGTAACAACTTTTGGAGGAGTTCCTTTCGTGTATGAGATGCTTAATAGGCTGAAGTTTGAAGAGTTTAATCTTCCAAGTTTAAGAAAACTAACTCAAGCAGGTGGAAAATTAAGCACAACTCTATCGTACAAATTTGCTAAAGTATGTAATCAGAAAGGGATTCAATTTTTCACCATGTACGGTCAAACTGAAGCAACGGCTCGGATGACCTATTTACCATGTGAAAAAAATCTTGAAAAAGTCGGTAGTATTGGTATTGCCATTCCAGATGGAGAACTGATTCTGCAAGATAACAATGGTAAAAAAATTACAGCGCCTAATGTTATCGGCGAATTGATATACAAAGGAGCAAATGTTTCATTGGGGTATGCTGAGTCGTTATTCGATCTTTCGAAAAAAGATGAGAACAACGGGATTTTGCGCACAGGTGATATGGCTTACTTTGATCAGGATGGTTATTTTTTTATAGCCGGCCGAATCAAAAGAATGATTAAAGTCTATGGAAACCGTATCAGCCTGGATGAAGTTGAAGGACTTTTAAATGAGCATGGTCATAATTGTATCTGCGCTGGGACGGATGACCAAATGTATATTTACACATTAAAAGAAGATCGTGTTCAAATTAAAAAAATAATTAAGGAAAAATTAAACTTAAAGGGCTTTGAGATTATGAAAATTGAGGATATCCCACGTAATCATTTTGGAAAAATCCTCTATTCTGAGTTACCTAAATATGGATAATCGATAATCGCCTGAATCCATAACAGGAAATGTGATACACGTGACAAAACCTTAAATACTGAGATCTGAAACTGAGTGTGCCACCTTCTAGGTGAAACATTGAAATAACGTGAAACCTACATTAGTACATGGGTTATTAGTTCTTAAGCGTTTCGTCGACACATTTCAGGGTTTCACGCAACTTGGACAACTTTAGGGTTGTTTTTTGTCTCGTTTTATGAAAAATCTTAAGTTTATTTTAATCAGGTGATTGGATGACATTTATATCAATTGAGTTTCTTCTATTTCTCGCAATAATCGTTTTTACTTATTATTTAATCCCACATCGATTGAGATGGATTCTTTTATTAGTAGCAAGTTACGTTTTTTACGCTATCTTGAGTATCCAATTTATACCCTTACTACTTGCAAGCACAGCTTTTACTTATTTTACTGGAATTATAATTGAAAAACAGGAGACAAGAAAACAGAAGAAAAAAGTAATGCTATTTGGTATTTCTGTATTATTGTTTTTTCTCGGTTGGTTTAAATATTTTAATTTTGTAAATGACTCACTTCGAGCGATTGCAAAATACATGGATTGGAATTATACCGTACCATACCAAGAAATTGTCCTACCATTAGCCATTTCTTTTTATACATTTCAGGCAGTAAGTTATCTTGTGGATATCTACTATGGAAAGCAAAAGGCAGAAAGACATTACGGCTATTTTTCAATATTTTTTGCATTTTTTCCACAATTGGTTGCTGGGCCGATTGAACGTGCTAAGAAATTGCTTCCGCAATTTAAAGTTGAACAGAATTTTAATTATGAAGATTTAAGCTATGGGATGAAGCGAATCGCATGGGGTTTTTTTAAGAAGACATTAATTGCAGATCGACTAGCTCCAATTGTATCAAGTGTTTTCGATAGTCCTAACCCGACTGGTTCACAAATCGTACTAGCTACTATTCTATTCTCGTTACAATTGTTCGCTGATTTTTCAGCATGCAGTGACATTGCCATCGGTTGTGCAAGAATGCTAGGGATAAATTTGACAGAAAACTTTAAACAACCGCACTTTGCTGTTTCGATATCGGATTTTTGGAGTAGATGGCATATAACGCTCTCTACATGGCTCAGGGACTATGTCTTTGTCCCGTTATGTAAGGGGAAAAAGAAGAGAAGCGAAATTTATTTAGCAATTCTGATTACTTTTTTAGTAAGCGGCATTTGGCACGGAGCCGCTTGGAATTTTGTTTTATGGGGTCTAATTCATGGGTTTTATCGCGTGTTTGGAGATTATACAAAACATTTTCGTGCAAAAATGGCTTCATTTATTCAATTGGATAGAAGTCCGGTGCTGCATAAATGGGTGAAAATTGCAATAACTTTCCTACTAGTTTGCTTTTCTAGAGTTTTTTTTCGATCGGATTCCGTTACACATGCATTTGAAAATGCACAGCTTTTCTTAACAATTAACTCCTGGAGACCATCGGGAATTGTTAAAGCATTTGAAATATTTTCGCTACTAGATTTAGTGATTTTCATTTTTTTCTTTATTATTGTACAAATTTTTCAATATATCGAAAGAAAAAATGTTTCAACATGGGAATGGCTATCGCAGCGCTCGATATTCGCTAGATTTGCATTTTATATTTTTATCATTGTTTCAGTCCTTATATTCGGTGTTTCGGGTAATGGGTTTGTTTATGGTGGATTTTAATCTAAATACAAATTACATGGGAAATTTGGTTGCGTTTTATTCGTGAGCCATTCAGTAATTTTAGTAAAAGAAGCACTGTATTGAAAGGATTTGCTATGCGACGTTTATTCATTAAGTTAACAATTATCATTACTGTTGTTTTACTACTGTTTATGCCGGTAAATAACTTTGTAAAGCATTCTCATGATTACAACATAGACCATGCAATACTGGCGTTTAAGAAACATCCATATCCAGTTGATATCATCAATCTAGGTGCATCTCATTCAATGTATGGTTATTATTTTAAGCCTACTGGTTTGTCCCATCTGGACTTAGCACTTCCTGGTCAGACGATTCAGTACGACTATAAATTGTTGAGAGAGTATGGCAAGTATCTTAAACCTGGTGGTGTAGTCATCGTTTCCATCTCTCAAATTACTTTCGCAAATTCTGAGACCAAGAACGTAGGAAATTATTATAAAATTTTGGATCGTACCGAAATTGAACCGTTTCGTTTAATTGATTATTACAGTTACTTGTACGTACCTGGGTCAAATAGTGGTAGTTTTAATTCTGCGCTCTCGGGTAAATTGAAAAACTTTAAATGGAATTCTCATCAACCTTGGGCAAATAACGGTAAAAACTATTCGGAAAGAAAGTATGCGAAAGTAGAAGCACAATATAGAGAAGCGGTTGAAAACGATAACATTGAACGAAATGTGAAGCAGTTAAAAGAGATAGTAGATTATTGTAATGAGAAAGGCTACCGAGTAATATTAACCATGGAGCCAGCACATCAGTCTTATCAAGAATATTTCAATGAAGAAGTAATGAATAGACTTGTTTTTCAGTACTTAAATGCTCTTGAATTAGATGTCCCTTTTTTAAATTATATGGGTGATCAAAGATTCATAGACAACAGAGATTATTTTATCGATCCAGATCATTTAAACAGCGAGGGAAGAAAAATGTATTCTTGGATAGTTTATACGGACCTCAAGAAATTGGGCTATTTGTGAGTGATTTATATTACTTGATATTAACTTATTTAAACGTGGAAGATTTATTTTCTATTGAGGCCCATTTAAACGGGGTGTAACAAAGTTTGTGCTATCATCTCCTAGAAGACAAGAATTGAAATACAATTCTTAGTTAAAAGGGAGATTTTTTTTATGTCTACAATGACAAAAGATGTGATTAAAATTAGGTGAAATCCAACATTTTTATGGAATCATGTCAAAAAGCAATACTTTCAATATTTATCGATTTAATTAGAGAAAAAACCCTGAATATAGCGATAATCTCTTTTTTTCTATTTGACCAAATAGTGGTACTTCTTGTGCGACTAAACTGCCAGTTAGTCCAATAAAAAAGACTACCAAAGTAGAACCCCAGAAATCCAAAGGTCTCTGGGGTTTAATATGTATTTTTCTCTTTTTTCTTTTTGGTTTGTTTATGTCTATAAAGGAATTTACGGCCTGTTAGAGAAATCAGTAATAAGATCAGTACTAGTACTAATAATTGCATATATGATAAATTAAAATATTTAGCACCTGTAACAATTAAAAGTGTAGAAATCGTACCTTTTACAATGAAAAAAACAATAATCCATAATCCGCCCTTTTTCCAGTTCATTTTTATTTTACCCCTTCCTAGTTTAAATTCATAATATAAAATCAGTGATAGTTCTTGAAAGTGATATCTTAATGGAGATATATTACATTAATAAATAAACAAGTAGATTTTTTAACAAAAATTATGTCAAATTAAATGTGAAGACTGTGACGACTTCATGTTAATGAAATTGATATTCGTTGTCAATTAGTTTATTAAAATTTTTATTCTAAACTTAATTTTCAAAAAAATATTTCTGATAATCTGGTATGGGTTAAAGATGGAATAAATAATCTAGAATATCGGTGATTAAAAAATGTAGACTCTGCACCGACCTTTTTCAATAAAAAATAACTGAAGTATCCATAACCTCTATATTTTCTTTTTCAAGCAAAGATGGCTTTAGTGGGAGATTGTAGAGTTACCAAAGGCAGCTTTTTTTTCTTATTGACCTAGAGTGGAAGGCTGGTTAAAGATGATATTATCTATTAAAATGCTAACAGTAGATAATCAGGGAGGTTATAGTTATATGGCACACCCATATGAAATATTTGAAGGGACACCTTTATGGGACGTTATTAATAAAGGAATTGATGACCTTGTAGAAAATAATGACATTGAAGAAATGACTCAAAGAGAATATATCGTTGGATATCTTTGTAAGTTAATAATAGAATTAGAAATAGAAAAATGAGTAGTCCCTTATTGAACTACCTGAAAATAAATTTCTTCAAGAAAGAAAAAATGATAACAGTTAAGAAGACCCTGCTCAATAGTTTTAAAAAAAAGAGGAGGGCGTACATACATTAATAAGTCTATGGATTTCGGTGGGCTATTAGTATTGACTACTCTTAACCATTTTCATACTCTGTGGTGAAGCACTATTTTGTGCTGTATGGATGGCTAACGGGGCAGTTTAGTTGAACAAGAGATATAAAAATTCCATTCTTTTTATGTCGCATTTGACACAAAATGTGGAGTGGAAAGGAGCCGATGAAATGAAAATTACAAACGAAAAAATTTATGCAAATGATAATGATGGTCATGGAGAAAATAAGAAGATTTAGTAGAACTTACAACATAAAGAGAGAAATCATGTATTGGAAAACACAGATTCTCGAGAAAGAAGAGATCAATAAAGTTCGCTGGTCCCTTGAAAGTTATCCTGCTTGGGGGCCAAAAAGATAATGCAAACTTCTAATAGGTATTCTTAAGAGGAGGTACAGATATTGTTTGTACTTAGGAAGTTGTATTTTAAGATGACAAGCATTTCCTGGTTGGTATTAACGACATTTACGGTTGGCTTAATTTTATTAAGTACTATTATCTTGCCGTTAATAGAACCCTACACGTTTGGTTCGAATATGGATTCATTTTGGTTTACGATGACAACTATGTTGACAGTTGGGTATGGAGATTTATCGCCCTCTTCAACACTTGGAAGAATCTACACGATTATCTTCCTTTATGTTATTGGAATTGGTTTGTTCGCTACCTTTATTGGAAAGGCAATGGAGAGTTTAACTATGTATAGAAGACTAAAAGAGAAGGGTGATTTAATGTTCGAAGGTGAAAATCATATCGTCATTATTGATTGGTCTCATAAAGCAGAAATCGCAATAAAGAACATCTTGTCGAAAGATAAAAAAGTAGAAATTGTAGTAATAGATACAAATGAGAAGGCATTGGAGATCCATGAAAGAATTCACTATGTCCGTGGGTATGCAACGAATAACGGAACGTTAGAACAGGCAAATATTCAAAAAGCGAAAGCAATTTTAATTTTTGCGGATGATAGAGTTAGTGACCAAGTTTTAACTGATGGAAAATCTCTAATGATTGCATGTGCAGTGGAGAGAATAGCCCCACATGTTAGGACGATTGTAGAGGTTGAACGTGAAGAACACATTGAAAACTTTTCCCATGTTAACATTGATAAATTCTTATTGTCTGACGGAACCATTGCTAAATTAGCTGTAGACTCTATCGAATAAACCTTACTAACAAATCTAACTTTTATGGAAATTCGTTTAAGGCACTAGTTGCGCATTCCAACCAAAATGTGCAGGGGCTTCTTAAACTAACGAAGCAGGTTAGTTCAACAAGGAATCTTTGGGAATAATCTTTATTTAACGGAAAATTTAAAGGGTTGTGCTTGAGATGGTTTGGATGTATTTAGGGGTATCGATACTTATTTTAGTCGGAATTTTCTTTATTATTTTGGGGATTAAACTGACCGAGGATGAACACAAGAAAGAAGTATATATAAGAAATTCCGCTTATTATAATGCTTCAATTAGTCAAATGATAGGATTGTTTTTACTTTCATTACTATTTAAATACATTCCGTTTTGGTTAATGAGAGTATTTTTAATACTACTTGGTTTAGCCATTATCACATTCGTTATCTTTGTTATTTTATTGGGTAATTAACTTTTAAATAATTCAATGGTGAACTAAATAGGGAGTTGTTTATAGAAGTTCCTTCTTGTGCTAACTGGTGCGTTGATCCAGAAGGATTAACATTCTTTTTTTGTTGAAGATGTTGAACTCACGGTAGTTTAATTCGAGAAGAGAGTGGATGTTTGAGTAAGAAACCAATATAAAAACCACCAAGTTTCTATGGTGTCTTGGCTTCAAACTTACGGACGAAACGGACGTAGTTCGGATCGGAGAAGTTGAAAAAATCGACGA
The DNA here is from genome assembly GCF_038637725.1 of Psychrobacillus sp. FSL H8-0483. Classification (NCBI taxonomy): domain Bacteria; kingdom Bacillati; phylum Bacillota; class Bacilli; order Caryophanales; family Bacillaceae; genus Psychrobacillus; species Psychrobacillus sp. FSL H8-0483. The sequence goes on along the minus strand of NZ_CP152052.1, from coordinate 3,907,844 downwards.
ATTTACGGTAAACCGTGGACATGACAAAATTCCTCTATTTAATCTCAAAATGAGTGTTAATTTCTTAGTACGCTCATTGATCATAGCGGACTTCGCTGTTAACAGAATCCGTATTGCTCTATTGCTATGTTCAATCTTCTTTTTATTACTACTTGTTCAATAAATTGTTACCCAGGCGGATTGGGATCCTTGGAAGAAGCACATTGATAACCTGATTAACTTCCTCCACATGTCAGTCACTCTATATTAATTATATTGAATATATTTATAAACTCACCAAATATATCAAACTGAAATAACTTCAAATATAGATTTTCATTAAATGAATGCCTTAAAATTGCAGTTAGATGTGCATATTATAAGAAGCATATATAAATTTAAAGTCACACCATTTTGAGATGTTTTCTTCCTTTATAAAATTTATTTTAAAGGGAATTCATTATACTTATTAGAACAACAACATGATATAGACAAAGCTAAAGAATAAACATAATGGACTATAGAACCAAGTGTCGTATCTAGCAAACTGAGAATGTTTAATTTTTTTAAAAAATCCAACAAACTTAAAATCACCAATTGCCCTAATAATGAAAACTAAAGCACAGACAATACTTCCGATTTTAGATAAACTATTTACTTGGAACCCCTGCAAATAACCTCCTTGAACAACAATAATGACACTAGCCAGTAGAATAAGAATGGCTACGAATAATGTTCCCCATATTCTCGGAGTAAAAGCAGGCTTATGTTCTCCCTCTTTTACTGGGAGAACAGCGGCAGAACCCCATCGACCTCCAAAAGCCCAATAAATATGCAAAAAACTGATAATCCACAGAACTCCTACAGCTACTAATATTAATAGTAATTTCATTTATTCGCCCCCAATGTCGTAACTTCAAATAAAACATACACTATCGTATGTTATAGTAAAAATTTTGTCCCTTCAGGTTTTATAACCATATTAGGGACATTTATTATCGAATAATCAATTATGCCTCGGCATAATTGCGTCCGGAATCGGCTTTGTGCTTGCACAAAGAACTCTTTTCCGATTCGGTGACATCCGCCGGAGGCTTTAACTTCTTTCAGAAGATGTTTGGACACCGCTGAAAGAAGTTAAAAGCTCAACCGTTTTATCAATATCAAAATTAGGATTTGCTTCAAACCTTGTCATCCATCCTACATATGTTAAATAGGCCAGTCTCGCTCGATCATTTGATTCAGTTTCGTCTATGCCCATTTTTTGATACAATTTTGCAACATAAGAAATTCTCTGTTCTTCCATATCTACTAAACGTGCTGCCACAACAGGATCATATTTAGCCCAAGTATAAATACCATTCTCCATTTTTTTATCTCGATTAAAACTAATCTGTAATAGCTGTTCTAAAGAGGCATCCTGTTGCTCCATACTTTTAACAATCAGCTTTGTTGCATGTACTTCCCAAAAATCAAGCATAGAATCTAAAAGCTCTTGATGGTCACGAAAATAGTGATAGAAGCTTCCTTTGCTTATTTTTAGCAATCGAGCAAGTGCTTCAATGCGAACTTTATTTATCCCTTCATCAGCTAATTGTTGTAATCCTGCTTTTATCCAATCTTCCCTCGTTAATTGCATATCATCTCTCCAGTAAAATACGGTAGCGTATGTTTTACGTCAGATTACTACTATTCTCATTTTTTGTCAATTATTCATTCTGTTTATTTTTATGAACTTTAATGTTGTTGTTGTTGTTAATCGTAATATTGATCGTCATCACCCTTGGTAAAATACAAGCACATACTAAAATTATTGACACATGTTTCTCGTTATAAGGTACACCTTTATTTATTCTTCATCAGACTAATTTTCAATAGATTTATGAAACTTTCTAACTATTTTGTAATTATAATCAAACCGATTACGGTTTCTCTTCGTTTCCTTTGATAGTACCGTTAAAAAACATGTATGAAATGGAGGAGGAATCATGAAGAAGACCGTGTTTCTATCAGCTTTACTGCTCTTTGTCATTACGGCTACCGGATTGTCAGCCTATGCAAAAATGGACCGTAAGCCGGCGTCCCAGGCGACACCAAATACCAGCCAAAGTGATCATGTCATCCGGGTGTACGGACCAGGCGGACCACTTGGACCGATCAAGGAAGCTGCTGAACATTTTTCAGTTGAAACGGGAATCAGGGTGGAAGTAACAGCCGGACCAGAGGGCAATTGGATCAGCCAGGCAAAGCAAGATGCAGATATTATTTTCGGCGGCTCCGAGTATATGCTGCAGGACTTCATCTTTAACCATCCCGAAATGATCGACACTAAATCACGAACTGAGCTTTACTCGCGTGCCGCAGGAATATTGGTGAGGAAAGGAAATCCTAAGAAGATTGAAAGCCTGGAAGATTTAACGAAAAATGGAGTCAAAATACTCGATGTGAATGGGGCTGGCCAGCTAGGCCTGTGGGAAGACATGGCAGGCAGAAAAGGGCTAATCGAAGGGATTTCTCAAAATATTAACCTTTCTGTAAAGTCGAGTGCTGAAGGCATTGAACGATGGAAATCGAATTCTAGCCTAGATGCTTGGATTACCTATGAATCATGGCATTATCGTCTCAAAGATGTGACCGACCTGGTCGAACTGCCTGAGGAAGAGAAGCTCTATCGTGGAACACCGATTGCCATGACCAACATTACAGATCAGAAAAAAGAGGCACAGCAATTTATTGACTATTTAAAAACAGAAGAAGGTCACCAAATCTTTCAAAAATGGGGCTGGAAATAAGGATGAGCCTTGAATCTAATAAATTACTAGGAGGAACAAACATGAAAAAAGGAATTTTTACCCTCGCTTTACTATCGATTATTTTTGTTTTAGCTGCATGCGGACCAACCAAGGAGGAAAAAGTAGAGACGAGTCAAACTAATCAAACAGAACCAGCTGTCAGTCTTCAGCTTTTGAAGAATGACAAAGTTGGAGAATATCTAGCAGATTCACAAGGAAAGACGTTGTATTACTTTACAAAGGACGAAGCTGGAAAAAGCAATTGTAGCGGAGATTGCCTGGCAAACTGGCCAGAATTTACTGAGGAAGATTTCGCCGTCCCAGAAGGTTTTGACAAAAAGGATTTCGGTACAATCACAAGAGAAGACAACTCTAAGAAGCAGGTTACGTATAAAGGCTATCCTCTTTATTATTTTGCTAAAGACCAGCAAAAAGGGGATGTAAACGGACAGGGAGTAAAAGATGTGTGGTATATCGTAAACAGTAAAACTGAATTTAAGTAAGCCTGTTCAGGGAACGATCAATTGCGGTCGTTCCCATCCTTACTTTTACACTAGTATAGTGGTAATATATTTTTATCCAATAACAGGGAGTGCCACATGAAAGAAAAACACGATGCGGAATTAATGAGATTGGTAAACGAAAAAAACCGACAAGCATTTGAGGAGCTTTATGATAAGTATATAAAGCTTGTCTACAGCTTCGTTATGAAGTTTTGCAATGGGAATGAGGATAAGGCGAAAGAGATGATTCAGTTGGTCTTTTTAAGGCTATGGACAACAAACAGTCATTACGATCCCGCTCAAGGAAACTTTGTAAATTGGCTCCTCACGATTACTCGAAATATATGCATTGACTACCTCCGCAAAGAGAAGAGGCATACTGAGCACCATCAAGAGGAACATGTAGAGATTGCGGACCCTGCCAATCCAATTGATCAACGAGTAGATATGAACGATATTGCAACAGCGAAAAACAAATTGCCGACGGCGCAAAGAAAATTAATCGATTTGCTTTATTGGAAAGGGTATTCTCTCTCAGAAATCGCCAAACTGGAGCAAGAGCCGATCGGAACGATTAAAAGCAGGCTTCACCAGGCTCTTAAAGGATTGAGGAAACATCTGGAACTGGAGGATATAAAATGAGAAGAGATTGTGATCATTTGATTCCATATATAGCAAATGAGCTCAAGGAGAGCGAACACATGGCCTTTGAAAAACATTTAAAGAATTGTAAGGAGTGTAAGAAAGAATTTAAGGAATTGTCCGAGGTGTGGCATGCTTTGCCATTTGATAATACCGAAATTGAGGTACCTGAATCGCTAAAAAGCGAGGTAATGGAGTTTGTTTTTGATCATAAAGAGCAAAGCGGTACTGAAACATTTATGGCTAAGATGAGTATGCTTGTCACGATGTTCAAAAGTCAGTTCACTCCAGTTTCAGCTAGTATCGTTGGTGCCTTGTTGCTCGCGATTACTGTCCTTGGAATAGCGAATGTACAGGAAAAAAATCTCCAGGCCGAAAGTATGCCTATTGAAATATTAACTACTATTCCTTTACAAGCAACCAATCAAAACCAGATTGGAACAAACGGCATCGCCTATATTGTCCAACAGGGATCAGAGAAAAATTTGGTGGTGCAGGTTAATGACTTTCCAGAAGTCGAAGGTTCACAAGTTTACCAAGTTTGGCTGCTAAAAGATGGCAAGAGAGAAGATGGAGGCATATTTAAGCCAGACGGAAACGGCTCCGGAATACTTACCTACCAGCTCGCTGAAGGGCAGACATTTGACCAAATCGGTATCACCGTTGAACCAGACGCCAATAGTAGCCAACCAAGGGGAGAAAAAATAGTTGGGTCATAGATGGTAACAGAAAAGGACAGATACATTACATTTTAAATATCTGGCTAACTTTATATTGCGAACGTGTGCTAATGTTCAAGAAACTTACCCAAAAATGATCAATCTTTATTCTAAAACTTACAAATTTGTTGAATGACAACAAAGTCGGGTACCGATAAAAATATCATCATAAAAAAATGGGGCTGTCCGGCCTATAAATTGAAGCAGGTGTAGAAAAACGAGTCTTTTTCTACACCTGTTTTTTGTATATTTTTTTAAAACTACTATTTTTTGTAGGCAATTGATTGTAATGAAAGACGGCGACTCCAGCGGGAATAGCAGATGTTTTCTGCACCGAAAGCGACGAGGAGACTGAAGCCATGCCCGCGGAAAGTGCATAGAGACACAAAAAATATGAGATTATATTTATTTCCGTGTTTTATTACCGGGACCCTATTATGAAAACAAAAGATGATGAATTGGACAAATAAAGAACTGATTTACAAACCCTTAACATCTGATTAATGTGGGATTAATATTGACTGATTATGATTAAGCCGTAACAAACAGTAGCAAACGTTAAAAATCCCACATTAAATGGAGGAACTTTTTATGAATTACACATTCAAGAAGAATTGTTACAAGTCTATTCAAGTTTTGATGTTAGGAGCTAGTGTACTAGGATTAGCTGCTTGTGGTGCTACTAAAGAGGAGGCTGCTCCAGTTGTTAAGGATCCAAGTACGTTAACCCTGAAAGAAATTGAAACAAAGGCAAAAGAAGAGGGGACAATTAATAGTGTCGGTATGCCTGATTCATGGGCTAACTGGGGAGAAACGTGGAATGAAGTGATGGAAAAATATACATTGGAACACAATGATACAGATTTATCCAGTGCCGAAGAGATTGCCAAAATGGAATCTGAAGGAGAGAATGCAACAGCTGATATCGGCGATGTAGGGATTTCCTTTGGGCCAATCGCAGAACAAAAAGAATTAACGATACCTTATAAAACTTCCTATTGGGACGAGGTACCTGACTGGGCAAAAGATGACAACGGAGATTGGGTTGTTGGCTACCAAGGAACGATTGCATTCTTTACTAATAAAGAATTAGTAGATAACCCGCCAAAATCTTGGGATGACATATTAAAAGGAGATTATAAAGTAACTGTTGGAGATGTTCAGCGTGGTACACAGAACCAAATGGCCGTTCTTGCTGCTGCTATCGCTTACGGCGGTGATGAAACAAATCTCCAACCAGGAATTGACTTTTTTGCTAAGCTTGCCAAGCAAGGTCGCCTTAGCTTAACGGATGCCAAACCGGCTAACATCGAAAAAGGGGAAGTGGAAGTTGCCCTTGTTTGGGATTTCAATGCTCTTGGTTACGCTGACCAAATTAACCGTGATCAATTTGAAGTAGCCATTCCAAGTGAAGGTTCAGTCGTAAGCGGCTACGCAACTATTATTAACAAATATGCAAAGCATCCGCATGCGGCGATGGCAACTAGAGAATATATCTTAAGCGATGAAGGACAAATTAACTTAGCTAAAGGATTTGCCCGTCCAATTCGCGATGTAGAACTTCCGAAAGAAGTAGCTGAAAAAATGGTTCCAGAAGAACAGTACAAAAATGCAGAACCAATTGAAGATTACAAAGCTTGGGAAGAAACGGCAAAAAATTTACCGCAGCTTTGGCAAGAAGAGGTGTTAGTCCATGTCAAATAAAGTAATAGCAATTGTTGTTGATGGTATGAGATACGATAAAGCATGTGAGGCTCTTGGATTTATTCAACATCTAGTTGAAACAAATCAGGCAGCACTTTACAAAGTAAAGTCGGAACTCCCAAGTCTTTCTCGTCCATTATATGAAGTGTTGCTAACGGGTACACCGGCATCAGTGAACGGAATTACGTCCAATCAAGCCGTTCGCTTATCTACTGAGAAAAGTCTCTTTCATCTTACGAAAGAAAACGGCTTAAGAAATGGAACAGCATCTTATTACTGGGTAAGCGAACTTTATAATCGCGCGCCATTCCATTTTATTGAAGATCGTGAGCAAGAGGATGAGTCTAAGGCGATTCAATATGGAAAATTTTATTGGGATGATGACTATCCAGACAGTCATGTGTTAATGGATGCAGAAGCTTTGCGCAGAAAGTATGACCCACACTTTTTATATATTCATCCGCTCGGTGTAGATGTAAAAGGTGAAATTTTCGGTTCGGAATCGAAAGAATATCGTGAACAAATCTTAAAAATGGGAAGCTTGTTGGCACAACTTTTGCCAATTTGGATCAAAGAAGGTTACCACATTTTAATTACATCTGATCATGGCATGAGTGAATATGGTAACCATGGCGGCATAACTGATGGTGAGCGTGATGTACCGCTCTTTATCATTAGTCCAAAAGTCGAACCTGGCGTTTACAGTGAAGTGGTTCCGCAATTAGCTTTTGCACCGCTTGTTTGCGAGCTTTTAAATATTGAGCCTTCCAATAAAATGATTTCATATCAATTGCCAGGTCTCAAAGAAAAAACTAACCTTTAAAAAAGATGCACACTATTCAACATTAAAATGAAGAATGACAGTTGATAGGAATTGGTTTAATGGACGTACTGTTAAACCAATTCCCAAATTGTTGGAGAACATAGAGGAGCGAGAAGTCTTGCGAAAAATTAAAAAACAAAAAATTTACTTATTAGCTCTTTTACTGCCATTTATTTTGTTTGTGATTGGATTTGAAATAGCACCATTAGTGGCAATGATTAAAAATAGTTTTTATGCAGACGATGGAATTCAAGTTACGATAAGTCAATATATCACCATATTTAAAAGTAAATTTTACTTACAGGCCATTCAAAATAGCCTTGTCATTTCCTTATTTTCTGCTGTAACTTCTGTGATTATAGCAGTCATTGCAGCCTATTCGATTACAAAGTTCTCACAAAAAGTACAAAATCGCTTTTTAATGATTACCAATATGACTTCGAACTTTGAGGGGATTCCCCTTTCATTTTCATATATTATTTTACTTGGAAACAATGGGTTGTTTACATTGCTTTTTTCAAAGATTGGTTGGGATTTGTTTGCGGATTTTAATTTGTATTCATGGACAGGCCTCATTCTTGTTTATGTATATTTTCAAATTCCGCTTGCTGTTATGCTCATCTACCCTTCTTATCAAGGAATTAAGAAACAATGGAAAGAAGCCTCTTCATTATTAGGAGGGTCAACAGTATCATTTTGGACTCGCATTGGGATTCCAGTTCTTTTACCAAGTATTGTAGGAACATTCAGTATTTTGTTTGCTAATGCGATGGGAGCTTACGCTACAGCCTATGCATTAGTCGGCAGCAACTATAACTTATTGTCATTGCAAATTGCCTCTCTGGTTGCTAGTGACGTTGCACTAAAGCCGCAGTTAGGCAGTGCGTTGGGAGTTCTTCTAGCAGCGACTATGATAGGGGCGATGTGGTTTAATGGACGAATGATGCGTCGCATTAGGAGGGATTTACGATGAAATCTTCATTGACTATTCATAAAGTGATTGTTGGGTTATTAGTTATCTATTTATTAATTCCTCTTGTAGGAACATTTTTATTCTCGATTGCCGGTAAATGGGATCATACCATTTTACCTGAGAGTTATACAATGAAATGGTATATTGAATTATTTCAAGATGAACGGTTTTATGATGCTTTTCAACGAACGCTGTTTTTAATTGTCATGACTGTAGGTCTTAGTGTTGTTATTATGATTCCGACTATCTTTATCATCACGGTATATTTCAGTAAATGGGAAGGATTACTTCAAGCAGCAGCTATGCTTCCTTACGGAATTCCACCCATTGTTGGAGCTGTTGGATTAATCAAGATATATTCAGATGGACCGATTCAAATTGCCGGTACACCTTGGATTTTAATCGGTGCTTATTTCATAACGATTCTGCCATTTATGTATCAAGGCATTCGTAACAGTCTTCGTACGGTTAATGCTGTACAACTTGTTAATGCAGCTGAACTACTCGGTGCTACAAAATTCCAGGCGTTTCGCACGGTGGTGTTTCCAAATATTACATCTGGTATTTTAGTTTCTACCTTATTATCAGTCGCTCTTTTATTTAGTGAGTTTGCTTTTGCCAATTTGCTTGTCGGGGGCCGATTTGAAACTCTTCAAATTTATCTTGCCGACAAACTAAATAGCAGTGGTCACTTAACAAGTGCAATTGTTATTACTTATTATTCAGTGATTTTGCTTTTAACGGGGGCTGTATTAAAACTTACGTTTAGAAACGAAAAAAAACCTGTCGTGTCAAATAAGAAGCGAATTCTTTCTTTTCATAAAAATACTACTTTAGAAGGTGAAAAATAATGAGCTATGTAACCATTGATCAAGTGACTAAGGGGTATGAAAATCAAGTCGTTTTAAATGACATTTCTATCAAATTAAAAAAAGGAGAATTTGCTACACTTCTTGGGCAAAGCGGATGCGGAAAAAGTACATTATTACGTTCTATTGCGGGGCTTGAAGACGTAGATTTAGGAAGAATCTTAATTGATGGAAAAGATATTACTAATTTATCACCGCGTCAGCGTGAAGTCGGTATGGTATTTCAGTCTTATGCGCTTTTCCCGAATATGAGCGTTTTTGACAATATCGCGTACGGCCTCAAAATGAAGAAGGTAAAAGATATTAAATCAAGAGTGAAAAAGATGATTGATATGGTTGATTTAATAGGAAAAGAAGAATCTTATCCTCATCAGTTATCTGGTGGGCAGCAGCAGAGGGTTGCTCTTGCCCGTGCGCTTGTCATGGAGCCGAAAGTACTGCTTTTGGATGAGCCATTAAGTGCATTGGATGCGAAAATTAGAAAAAGTTTGCAAAAAGAATTAAAGAGAATACAGAAAGAATTAGATATTACAACTATTTTTGTTACTCATGATCAGGAAGAAGCAATGACGATGTCTGATCGAATTTTTGTCATGAATAAAGGACAAGTTGTACAATCCGGTTCTCCATCAGAAATTTACACTTCTCCAGTCAATACATTTGTTGCAAAATTTATTGGAAATTATAATGTTTGTGATTTGGAAGTTTTCCGTAAACTTGTTCGCAGCACAGAAATAAAAGGGAATGAAGTCGCGATTCGTCCTGAAGTTTTACAATTAGTTTCTGTTGGTGAGGATAGCTTGGATTTACAAGAGAACTGGGTAATTAAAGGGTTAATTAAAGATGTTTCCATGATAGGGAATGTATTAAGGTATGAAGTAGAAACAGAGGAGTCCGCTTTCCTTGTAGACTATCTTCACCACCGAGGGAATATGTTTGAGCAAGGAGAACGCGTTCATATTCTTGTACCGAAGAAAGAATGCATTATTTTATAAAATGATGACGGGGGAAGAAGTATGTCTGTTTTTCCAGAAGAAAGAAAGAATGAAATTTTAAAAGAACTTAACGTAATGGGCAAAGTAAAATTGATGGAATTAGTTGAACAATTTAATGTTTCAGAGGAAACGATTCGACGCGATTTGATGATATTAGAGGAAAAAGGACTTTTAAAAAGGGTTTACGGGGGAGCGATTAAAACAGTCTTTGAATTTGAGGAGCCTCCATTTACACAGCGTACGACGGTGAATCAAGGAGCGAAGGTCAAGGTTGGGAAAAAAGCAGTAGAACTCATTTCTAACGGAGATGTGATTGCCATCGATGTAGGGACAACCATGCTTGAATTTGCGCAGTGTATTGAAAATAAAAAAGACATTACGATTTTAACCAATTCTCTTCCTGTGTCGTCTGTGTTAACCGAAAAGCTCAATCAAAATAAGTTTACAGGACAAGTTCTATTATTAGGGGGACAAATTGATCCAAAGCATCAATCTATAAGCGGCGGTCTCACTGAACAAATGTTAAATCAATTTAATATTGATAAAGCGTTCATTTCAGCTGGTGGTGTTTCCATTCAAAGTGGGGTTAGTAATTATCATTTACATGAAACATTAGTTTCACGAAAGATGGTCGAGGTATCAAAGCAAGTTATATTGCTAACGGATTACTCTAAAATTGGTGTCGACACATTTTGTAAAGTTTGTCCTATAGAAAAAGTCGATGTGATTGTCTGTGAGCAACCATTTCCAGAGGAATGGAGAAATCATTCAAAATTAGAGGAAATCAATTGGAATCTAGCATAGTCTATCTATAAAAGGACATATCGAGATGGAAGAGTGAGTTCTCTCTTTTATGATTAGATTTTTATTGATCGTAGGTAAAATAGCTAAAAAGATAATATAATAGCTAGAATGAGAAAAGGAGCTACATAGCATGAGTTTCATTGCGATAGATTTAGACGGAACGTTATTAAACAACAAGAATGAAATTAGTGAAGAGAATATAAAGGCTATTGAATATGCCCAAGATAGAGGCATTGAAGTAGTTATTTCAACTGGACGGGCTTATTTTGATGTTCAAACAATTTGTGAAAAAGCTGGGATTTCCCCATTTGTAATCGGGACAAATGGCGCAACTATTCATTCAAAAAGCGGAAAGTGCATTTCTTCTATTACGATAACTAAAGATTGTGTCCAATCTATTCTCCAATGGTTAGATGAACGGAATTATTATTACGAAGTGTTTACTGATAAAGCCATTTATTCTCTTAAAAAGGGCAGAGAACATTTCCAGAATGAGATTAATAGTTTGAAAAACACAGATTTGAATACAGATATGAAAGAATTAGTTGAAGTAGCGGAAAGGCAATTTGATCAGTTTGGATATGTTTTAGTTGAAGATTATCATGATATCTTAAAACAAGAGGAAGAATTCTATAACATTTTAGCATGTTCTTTTGATAATAAGAAGTTAGAGGGTGCATGGAACCAATTCAAAAAGTTTGATGAGTTGATGGTTGTTTCATCTGCTGATCATAACATTGAAATTACAAGTAAAAGAGCTTCAAAAGGAATGGCCCTCGAAAAATTGGCTATCCTGATGAACGGCTCCTTAGATCAGTCTATGGCAATCGGGGATAGCAACAATGATTTATCCATGTTCCAGAAAGTTGGATACAGCGTAGCGATGGGAAATGCGAAAGATGTCATAAAAACTGTTTGTACAACGACAACCCTTAAAAATGACGAGAATGGGGTTGCTCATGCGATTTATCGATATATGGAGAACTTCGTGGTTCAAAAATAAGTGTCAATGCCAAAAAAGAAAGCGATAAAATGGCATGGATATATATCATATTGGCAGGAGACCAAGCGATGCCTTACGTGTCCAACTTGGTCTTTTTGCATTTCATGGAGAAAAGCAAATATCATAGAAGCAGACTTATAAACACTTTTTCCCCAATTGTGTACTAAATCTACAAAAGTTGCGCAACAACTATGTATATAGCATACGTTCTCCACAGGTTACACACATAATCATTTTGTTCACACTTAATAACAATGAAATTAACCGAAATTCATCAAAAGTTACACACATATACACAGCTATTGTTCATCACTTCGAAAAACCCTCTATACGTTATCCCCACAATGACAGTAAATTATTTAAAATTAACACCGAAACAAATGGGCATATTCATTGGATACAGGAACTAGAAATCAATCCTTGAAGAGGTTGAGGTTAGCATAAACCAAACTAAAATGGAATCATAGGAATGGCATTAGTTGTTGTATGGCAAAGACTATTATATTAGAATGGACAATAGCGAACGAATGGAGGAAATATAATTATGTCTGCTTTACCAAATTGCCCAAAATGTAATTCAGAATATACGTACGAAGATGGAAGTCTTTTTGTTTGCCCAGAATGTGCCCATGAGTGGACAGCGGAGGCAGAACAAGAACAAGAAAATAATGAAGATCAAAAGATTGTTAAAGATTCAAATGGAAATGTCTTAAACGATGGTGATTCTGTATCGATCGTTAAAGACCTTAAAGTAAAAGGAAGTTCATCTACGTTAAAAATTGGAACGAAAGTAAAGAGTATTCGTTTAGTGGATGGAGATCATAATATCGACTGTAAAATTGATGGTTTTGGAGCGATGAAATTAAAATCGGAGTTTGTTAAAAAGATCTAATTTTGTCTTCATCAAAATACAATGTAAAAAACCTGTGTAAATATAATACACAGGTTTTTTTCTTATTTATTACGGGTATTAAATGGTTAGACATTAAGGCTCTTTTAAACGATGCTGTTAATGTCGAAAATCCACTCGCTTTCCGCGAATGAACTGCCAAGCCTCCTTGGGGCAACAGGATGTTGGTCACGAATCAGTTGCCATTTCGTCACCCCTAATTTAGCAGAGTCTACATTAAAGTAAATTACGATTCCTTAGTTGGAATTCTAACATTGCTCATTTGGCGTTCTTGTTCTTGCTCTGCGATGATTTCGTTATCCTCCGCATTATCACGTGTGACTTTTTGTGTAAGGATCGCTCCAACCGCCACTAAAATCATAACCGCAATATAATATCCCTTTTCATTTAGCTGTAAGTTATCCGCATTATAAAGACCTATACTGAACATAAAGACACCTGCAAATAATGTGAAATAAGCTAATACCGTAAATGCTACTGTATTGCGTCTTCTGTACCTCTTTTGAATCGTGATGATCTCTCCTTTTCTATTTATTTCTATTGTTTATTATATGAATTCAATGAACTTTCTAGGCATCAAATTCCTTAACTGATCTATTTTGTAGAGAGACAATTTTCTAAACGAAAATGCTTCTTTGGTAAAAGTGGAAAAGCTTGCAGACAATCTAGAAGGAATTATGAAATTTGATACGGCAAATTATAGGTGGAAGGGGTCGTTGTTACTGATAGAAAAACACTTCTTTTCATGATTATATTGAGAATTTTTTCAGGAAGTGTAGAAGTAACAGCTGCAAATTAACACTCTACTAGCCTTAGTCGGTCCTTGTATATTAATCATTATGACAGGAATAGCATTATTTTTTTCAAATACTCTCCTGCTGTTTCCATTCTTGCCCCGTACCAAAACATTTCCCCTTCTACTAATACGATTTTGGTGTTTGGTAGAAAAGCTTGAAATTCTGCTATATGTTTTTGTTGAAAAGGAAATGGTTCGGAAGCGAGCAAAAGGACATCGAGATTTGCATCTGCCAGTTCCTCTTTCGTTACCGCGGGATATCTCGATACTTCGTTTGCAAAGGGATTATGCAATCCAAGCGTATGTAATATATCATTAATATAAGTAGTTCTGCCAACGACCATGTATGGTTTTCGCCAAATTACATAAGCAGCATTTCCACTCTGAACATGTGGAGAAGGGAATACTGCTTTACAAGAGTCAATGAGTCGCTCTGCTACCTGTTCCTTATTTGTCAGAAATCCGAGTGTATGGATAAATCGGTAAGCCTCTTTAATTGAACGAACCTCTAAGACGAAAACAGGTGCAATTTGTTCAAGTGCTTGCACGATTGCTTCTGTATTTTCTTCTTTTTCAGCTAGAATAAGGTCTGGTTGTAAATCACGAATTTTTCCCTCGTTTACTTCCTTTGTCCCTCCAACAATCGCCACGTTTTCGACTATTCCCTCAGGGAAAATACAATATTTTGTCCGACCAACTATTTCACTTTCGAGACCTAGAGCAAAGAGTGTTTCTGTAATCGCTGGGCAAATCGAAACGATGCGTTTTGGTGGAATGGAAATGTTCACTTGTCTTCCAACATGATCGGTTATAATGTATGTCATCGAATTCCTCCTTTGATGTTAAAATATCTACAAAATCCTAATGGTATTTAATTCGCTGTTAGAGGAAAGTTCTCCTTCTCCTTTTCGAATGGAGCTTTAGTGGTCTCACACGTGCTTCTTTACTAGTAATTTTTTCTTTGGATATTTATACTTACGAAAACGTGTATCAGCTATTACAAGGGAAGAAAAAATAGCTTCGTATTTCGAATGAAATAGTAAAAATATTTGCTCCACTAACTGATCGTTTCGGCACCCAATATAATATAAAAAAATGCACCACCGAAATTTCTATGCAAATTTTATGGGGTGTTGGATTAGTTCGTATTCGTTTTTAATCCTAATGACACAAAATATCCACATTTAGTTTTAGCTCCTATTTCATCGCAATATTCCACCTTGTCCCTCATCTGGAAATGTTTTAATTTGCCCTTTTTACAGTTTTTTAAAAATTGATGGTTAAAAATTACCTTATTATTGTCGATATAAGATTTGCTAAAAAAAAGGGAGATTTTCTATGAATATATTTAAAAAACTATCTTTTGTGACAAAATCTATTGCTACAACAACGGCATTAATTCTCTTAGTGGGAGTCGTACTTATCGTTTCCAGCCTAAAAGTTCAAAATGGTGTATTAACAACTGAAATGGAAAAACAAGCAACAGAAATTGCAGTTCTTTGGGGAAAGACTATTGATCCTAAGTTAGTAGAAGATGCAGCCAATGAGAAGGATTTTGATGATAAGGCTCAAACAGAGTTGATAGCTATGTTTGACAATATATCTAAAACTAACCCAAATGTTGCCCAAGGATATCTTTTTACTTCTGAATTAATAGAAGGAAATAAATCAGCTATTATTGCTAACCCAACGCACATTGTGGAAGTATTGAAAGAAAACAACATGAAAATAGGTGACTTAAACGAGCATCCTAAGGCAACCGCTGAAGCTATTAGAAAAATGAATGAAACAAAAGAAATAACGGCATCAGAAATTTATGATGATCTATTAGGGACATGGATTACAGTTATGTATCCAATTAAAAATTCTTCCGGTGAAGTCTTTGCTTTCTTCGGAGTAGATGTTGATGCGAGCATGGTTAAGAACGGAACAAAAGAGTTCTTGTTTAATTCATTACTGATCCTTATTCCTGCAATGATAATTATCGTTCTTATACAAGTGATTTTTACACGAAGAAGTTTCAAGCCATTGAAACAATTATCATTTGGTATTAACGAGATGAGAAATGGAAATCTTGATATTAAGTTACCTACAAGAGAAGATGATTTAGGGAAAATAAATGAAGCTTTTAATGAGATGGCGTATGAATTAAAATCGATGATTCAGAGTATAAGAAAGACTTCTGACACAGTATTACAATCATCTGAATTAGTTACAAAAGTTACAGATCAATCAAAAGACCATTCTATAAAAATCAGTGAAAACATTAAAGAAATGACAGCGGGAATACAAGCACAAGAAGTGTCTGTTACTGAATCAGCAAGCGCCATCGAACAAATCGCGAATGAAATCGGTTCTATAGCAAATTCTTCTCAAGACGTTACTGTTATATCGAAAAATATGGAAGATTACGCAGAGCAGGGTCTCGACGCTATAAGCAAAGTTGTTTCTCAAATGGAAATCATCAATGACACTGTGCAGAACTCAAGTAACATTATTGGTTTATTAAAAGAGCGTTCCGATGAAATTACAAGTATTCTAGATGTAATTACTGGTATTTCTAACCAAACGAACTTACTAGCTTTAAATGCGGCAATTGAAGCAGCTCGTGCTGGAGAACACGGTAAAGGGTTTTCTGTAGTAGCACAAGAAGTTAGAATATTAGCGGAAGAGTCTAGCAAATCTACGGAGAAAATTTCGAAAATTATTGAAGAAATTCAAAATGAGACAAAGAATGCAGTTTCATCTATGAAAATCGGTACGATTGAAGCAGATAAAGGTACAAAAATTGCTCATACAACAGGTGAAATGTTCGTTAAAATCAAAGAAATAGCAGACCAAATTTCAAATCAAATTGAAGGAGTTTCTGCTGCATCACAAGAGATCTCAGCAGGAACAGAAGAAGTCTCTGCCTCTGTTAATGATCTAACAGCAATAGCGCAGAAAAATTCACATTCTACGTATGAAATTGAAGGTAGCACAATGCAACAAGTAGAATCCATTAATCAATTATCTGATGCGGCAAAAGAACTAAATGTACTAGCATATGAATTACAATCAATGATAACGAAGTTTAAAGCATAATTGATAAGACAATAAAAAACACCTTCGAAATGTACTAATAAGTACATTTAACGAAGGTGTTTTTTTGAATGTTATTAAATCAAAACAAGTGATTTGTTATGGATAACCATATGTTCTTTTAAGAACGATATATATCTGTGTACTTCTTCTACAGTTGAGTAAGGAGAGGTAGTATAGAATTTATGGACATATACTGGCAAACGCTTAGGAGAATCTGTAACAGATATAAGTCGTTGTTTCTTTGTGTTACCAAAGAAAATAACATCTCTATCTAATCCGATTAATTCAGCAAAGTCCTCATTATATTGATTAATTTCCGTTACTTCTGTTGTTGTTAGATTTCCATCAAGTTCGGCACGCCATTTAATATTTTCTGGATAAAATCTAAAAGTAGTAACCGGAGATATTCCATTCGTCAGTTCCACATTAGAAAATTCCTTTTTCAAAGCATTTCTAAAGGAAATATTCACAAGCAAATAATTTGCTAATATTTGCTGATAACCCTCTAATCCAAATGCTAATAAAGAAGTATAAATAGAAATTGAACTTCCCATTCTAGAGCATTCTAATGTATAGCTTGTATGATAGCTGCCATATCCGCGGCTACCAACATATGGAGTTTCAGAAGCATCTAAATCCAAGTATTGTAGATCCGTTTTATCTTTCATAAGGAACAAGCTTGTAATGTATGGAGTTTGACCTAACTTATGAAAATCAAAAACCATACTGTCAGCAATATTCATATGTTGGAAGTGAACTTGATATTGTTTTAATACTGCACATACTTCCTCTTCGAATTGAAGTGGGTTATTTTTAAAATCGTAATCATTAAAGAAAGTATACATCCCACCCATTGCTGAATCAGCATGTATATAAATAGGATTTAGGTTGTGGCGTTGTTCAATATCTTTCAATATTTGTTTAATACCATATAGGTCGTCAATACCAAATGTATCTGTTGTACCCATTGTTGCTAAAACATAGACAGGAATTCCACCATTCTCTATTACTTCTTCCATTTTTTTGATTAAATCATTTAAATCCATTGAATGATCGTCATTTGCTCTTACACGCACCATGTTATTTACACCAATGCCTGTTGCTTCTGCGGATTTATAAAGACTAAAATGAGAGAGTTCAGAACAGAAACAATAGAGGTTACTTGGAATACCTTCTTTATTTGATTCCGGAAATTGGCGTGCAATTGCTAAGCGTAAAGAGTTAAATACTGCACCTTGTCCTCCCCATGTAGTATACCCTGCGCTTTCATTTGGGTCATAGCCAATTAATTTGGATAACATACTAGTTACTCGTACTTCTGCATTGGCAGCAGCTGAACCATCTACATCCCAAAGATTGTTACCGTTTAAGAGAACCATTACTAAGTTCCCAAGTATACTAGCGATGTTAGGTAATGGCGTTGCATTGGCTACGTAGTTACTATTTAAGAAACGGTGACCTTTTACCAATTCCATTAATTTTTCTATCGTTACATCCATAGAAACACCTTTTTCAGGTACTAATGCACTTTGAATGATTTGATTGTAGTAATCCTCGGTATAATTAGGCATCTCACCTAAAGTTAATTTAGAAGGATCCTTTAATTCATCCATTTTTGTTAATATTGTTTTAAAATGGCCTAATAGTTCATCTCTTTGTTGTTGATTTCCATCAGCACTTGGAAATAATTGTTGTAGTTTATTCATAGTTGTCATGTGTTAAGCCTCCGTATAATATGTAAAATAGTTGTTTGTTACTTTGTAAATAAATCTAATAACCCTAGTACGTCAAGAAACACAATAATAATGGCAATTGGAGTTAAATATCTTAATAGATAGTACCAAACGTTAAAGAATAGTTTACCCACTTTAGAACCTTGTTTCATTTCCTCATATAATTCTTCTTTTGATATTTTCAAAGAAATAAATATAGAAATTAGCAATGCACCTAAAGGCATCATTACATTACTCACTGCATAATCGACTAAATCAAATATCGTTTTATCGAATAATTTAACGTCTGCCATTATTCCATATGATAGACAAGATGGAATCCCAATAACAAAAATCAACATACCAAAGAGCCATGTGTGTTTCTTTCGCTTAGAAGGATCATTTTTGGCTGTTGTTGAAACAGCAATTTCAATCATCGAGAAAGCAGAAGTTAAAGCAGCAAATAAAAATAAAATTAAAAAAGCAATAAAGAAGAATATCCCGAAGGACATTTGGCTAAACACTGCTGGTAATACAGCAAAAACCAATGGTGGTCCTGCATTTGGTTCTATGCCAAATGAAAATACACCTGGAAAAATCGCAAGTCCCGCTAATAAAGCGATAAATAAATTCAACATAATAATTGAAAAAGCAGACCTAGGTAGATTTTGTGTTTTCGGAAGGTAAGAAGCATAAGTAACCATTACTGAAGCACCTAAAGTAATAGTGAAAAATGCTTGTCCTAGAGCAAATAAAATTGATTCGGATGTTAATTTTGTGAAGTCAGGGACAAGTAAAAATTTTACCCCTTCCATAGCTCCGTCTAAACTAAGTGAACGAATAACGATGACTATAAACAGTATAAAAAGAATAGGCATCATGATTTTACTTACTTTTTCAATACCCTTTTGAACCCCTTGTGCAACGATAAGGACCGTAATTAATATAAAAATAAATTGACCAAGTAGCGTTGAAAATGGATTTGAGATAATTTCTCCAAATAATGCTCCGTACTGTTCTTGCGAAAGTCCATTAAGTCCTCCAGTAAGTGCTTTAAATAAATAGAGAATAATCCAACCTCCAACAACACTGTAAAACGATAAGACTAGGATACCTATTAATACTCCCATTCTGCCTAAAAGGTGCCATTTCGAATTAGGAGCAAGCTTCTTATAGATAGAAATAGCATCACTTTGCCCCTTGCGACCTACAATGAATTCACCGACTAATAGCGGGTATCCTAATAAGAAAGCAAACAA
Source organism: Psychrobacillus sp. FSL H8-0483 (assembly GCF_038637725.1). Taxonomy (NCBI): domain Bacteria; kingdom Bacillati; phylum Bacillota; class Bacilli; order Caryophanales; family Bacillaceae; genus Psychrobacillus; species Psychrobacillus sp. FSL H8-0483. The sequence goes on along the minus strand of NZ_CP152052.1, from coordinate 3,888,277 downwards.
CAAAAAGATTAGGAAAAATGCTCCACCTCCACCCGTTCCAGCCACATAGGGGAATTTCCATATTGCTCCCAATCCAATTGCAGATCCTGAGGTAGCTAATATGAACCCTAGTTTTGATTTCCATTGTTCTTGCTGCGACATACATTCAATCCTTTCTTTTCTTATAAAAATTATTCTAGTGGTTATTCCCTTCATTAGTAAAATTACCCATTTATGTTCATGGGAAATCATGAATATTAAGTGAGGAGAGACCACCTGGATTATTATCGGTTTAAACGTTAACAGTTTTTATCTATTTTTCAAGTTTTTGTTGAATATATGTATATAGGCGCATTTAACTAAAGTAGATGGTGGAATTATTGATGAAAATAGTAATGATGAACGATTGTTTGCGTACGACAATTTATTTGTTTATTATCCAATAAGAATCGATTAGTAGGTCTATAGTAACTAAATTATTCTAGTGTTGTTACAGAAGAGCAATGGATATTTTTCTTGCAAATTTTTATTTTTGGGGCTTCTGAGAAATTCCCTTATCTATTGGTTTTACTATTTATTATTAAAAGAAGAAAAGATAGGAAAGGGAATCCGTTGTTAAAAAGGAATCCCAATTGAAGCTGTAGGAACACTAATTCATAGACTTTCAAAACATCTAAAGTTGATAAAATAGTGGCTGAAATTAAAAAATCCCATGTTGATATATACACAGGATTTTCTAATATAGATATATTAAAATGATGCAGTTTTTAATGCATCCCCTAATTGCTCAATAGAGTCTACAATCACACCATTTTGTTTGATCAAACCAACGACAAACAAATTGCGATACATAAATTGGTTTTCAGTTCCATCTGCCACTAAAGCATCAATTTTTTTCGTGTTGTCACGACCTTGTTGACGTGTATCTGTATAGAGCGCGAAAATAGGACGATTCAACATGGAAAATGCACCAATTTCAGCAGCAACCCCAGCATCAATTTCAACTCCATCAATAATGGCAACTAAAAAGTCGCTCTCCTTTAATGCTTTAATGTCGGCACTTGCTATTGCAAGACTATCTGCATAAGCCGATTTGTCATTAATGGACATATTTTCTTGTGGTACATATAAATCCACTCCAGGAATCGTAGCACGTACCTCTTTTGCGACCAATTCATTAACCAATCTATCTCCTAAACCAAATAACCCATTTGCTAAATAACCTTTTTTCATAACCATTCCTCCAATTCAATCTATATTATTTTAGGGAAAAACAAAGACGAATACAATGTTTGATATGTACTTAATCAGTATGAAAAAAAGAATTTCGTTCATACTAGGTCGTACAAGTTAATAGATGTTTGTGAATCTTTACGTTAATTTTATTATTACGAATAAGGGTTAACGTATTGATTCTTGAAAAGGGAACGAGTAATATTTCTTCATATCAATTGATACAATAAAATTTTTCTTGTATATGATCAGAAATATGGCCTGATTGTTTCTACCTAGTAACCGTAAAATACTAGACTACAGAAAAGTTTGATTAAATTTTGTATGAAGAAGGGGATAGTGTACTATTCCTTCTCTGAATCCCTTATTTTTCATTCTTTTTCTTTTGACAGAAATTATGAAAAATAAGGGATTATTTATTTTATTAATTCACATCTAGGGGCTGCTTACATGTACTTTTTACTAAATATTTTAGGCGTTTTTGTAGTGATTGGCGCCGTGTTTTTATGTTCTCCGAAAAAGAAAGAAGTGAAATGGAGAGCGATTGCTTCTCTAATTGTTGTCGAATTACTTATTACATGGTTTATGCTAGGAACAGACATTGGCGGTTTGATCATTAATAAGATCGCTTCTTTCTTTACATGGTTAATTGCCTGCGCGAACGAAGGAATTTCCTTTGTATTTCCAACTGCTATGGCAAATGAAACAGTAGACTTTTTCTTTAGTGCACTGCTACCGATTATTTTCATCGTAACCTTTTTTGACATTTTATCTTATTTCGGTATTTTAACGTGGATCATTGATAAGGTGGGCTGGGTTATTTCCAAAGTGTCACGCTTGCCTAAACTAGAAAGCTTTTTCTCCATTCAAATGATGTTCTTAGGTAACACGGAAGCATTAGCCGTTATTCGTGATCAGCTTTCTGTCTTAAAGGATAATCGTTTACTCACTTTTGGAATTATGGGGATGAGTAGTATAAGTGGATCGATTATTGGGGCTTATTTAACCATGGTTCCAGCAGAATATGTATTTACTGCAATTCCGTTAAACTGTTTAAATGCACTGATTTTAGTGAGTCTTTTAAATCCTGTTCATGTACCTAAGGAAGAAGACATCGTATACGTTCCGCCAAAATCGGAAAAAAAGGACTTCTTCTCAACTATTTCTAATAGTATGTTAGTCGGTATGAATATGGTGATCGTTATTTTAGCGATGATCATTGGATATGTAGCTCTTACTGCTGCTTTAAACGGAATTTTAGGTGTGTTTTTAGATGGTCTTACGATTCAAAAAATCTTCTCATACGCTTTCAGTCCATTTGCCTTTTTACTTGGTTTAACGGGGAATGATGCGATGTATGTAGCACAATTAATGGGAATCAAAATGGCTACGAATGAATTTGTTGCCATGATGGATCTAATGAATCACTTAGATACACTGCCACCGCATACTATTGCTGTAGCAACAACATTTTTAACGTCATTTGCGAATTTTAGTACAGTTGGTATGATTTATGGAACTTACAGTTCAGTTTTATCAGAAGGAAAAGCATCAATTATTGGCAAAAACGTTTGGAAGCTTCTTGTAAGCGGTATTGCTGTTTCATTATTAAGTGCAATGATTGTTGGTTTATTTGTTTGGTAATAGAATAGAGAAAAGAGGCAGAAAACATCAAGCGGAGATGTTTTCTGCCTTTTTATTATGATATCGAAGTAGATTTAATATCTTAAAAAATAGGGGAATAATTGGAATGTACAATTTACTCCAAGATTTTAATAAAGCTCTTTACTCCATCTAGTGAGTTATTTCTTTGCGTAATGAACAAATAAAAAGGTAAATTCCAATTTCTGTCGAATTAATTTTATAAAAGAAAAACACATTAATTTGAGGTGATAAAAATGATTAATGAAGTGAAAATAGAACAACTAATAACCACAGAAGAACAGATGGAGGAACTTTCAGAGCTTCTAATTCAAGTAGTAGATGATGGAGCATCAGTCGGATTTTTACCACCTTTGGACCTGCTGGATGCTATGACATATTGGGAAGACGTTTTAAATCCAGGAGTCATTCTTTTTGTCGCTAAAAGAAACAATCGGATAATTGGAAGTATCCAGTTGCATTTATGTGCGAAACAGAATGGTATTCATCGAGCTGAAATTGCCAAATTAATGACTCACCCTAGTTATCGCCGTAATGGTATTGGACGTTTATTAATGAAAGCGGCAGAAGAGAGAGCTGTTGAAGAAGAAAGATCGTTACTCGTTCTGGATACAAGAGAAGGAGATCCTTCTACTCACCTATATACTTCATTAGGCTTTATTTCAGCTGGAAAAATTCCCAACTATGCAAAATCCGCAACTGGCGAATTACATGCCACGATTTTTTATTATAAGACTATTTAATATGTTGAAGGAACGTAAATTGAATTGAAATGGGAGTTAGCATAAGTCGAATAATGAGCACTAGGTCCATCACAAATCTTAGATTGTGTATGAACTGGTGCTTTAATTTTGCTGTTTTTTATTTTAAAGCGTAAATATTTTTACTTTTTAAATAAAATAAAGTTGCTTTTAAGGGTAAAATAAATTACTATTAAAAGTAATGGGGGAATGTTATGGATGACATTCGATTAAACGTGGCTTTACTAAGAAGAAAGGTACCAAATTTAACGACTGCAGCAAAATCAATAGGGATTCGACCTGCCACAGTATCAAATTTGTGTACAGGAAAAATTGATTTAGGAAAAGCAGAGGTAAGGACACTTGTGGGTCTAGCGGGATTAGCAAATTGCACGGTGGATGAATTGATCATACGAGGGGAGAAGTTGAATATGATTGAAACGCAAATTAAAACGTTGGATTTCTTTGCACCACTAGTTAAAGGAGGAACAACTGGATTGGTTGCTCGCCCAGGTATGGGGCAACTTGTTATTCTGGCTGAATTGATGCATCGTTTTAAAGAGATTGACTATACAACAGTATTTTTATTACCAAAGGCTGAACATAGTGAGTTAGATGGGACGACAGAGTTAGCTGACCATATTACTAAGTCGATTGACGATACGTTTGAGAAATTATCAGAGCTATCTGGAGACATCATTTTTATAACGGATAAGAGCTATATTGAATCTGGTGAGCTTCTAGATCTACAAGAAAAATTGGTGGCTGAAAGAATGCATAACATCACGACTATTTTATTAGATCTTTCAGGTGAAGTGGTTGATGAAGATATGCCTTATGGTCCATTAGAAACAGTCTGGCAATTAGATGCAGATTTAGCTTCGCGTCATCTATTCCCAGCGGTTCACCCAATCTATTCCACGTCATCTATTATAGAAGGTGTGGATTTAGATCAACGTCACTTTAATTTGAGACAGCGTGCGCAAAAACTACTTCGTCGATATAGAGAATTACGTTCGATAGTAACTGTTCATGGGATTAAAAAAATTCCGGATACTGAATTAGAAAAGTATGCACGTGGGGAACGCTTAGAAGCTTATTTCACACAACCATTTTTTGTTGCAGAAGCTTTTTCTAGAAAAGAAGGAAAAGCAGTATCCATGTCACAAACATTACTAGACGTAGAGTCCATTTTAGAAGGTAAAGCAGATCAGATGAAAGTAAAAGAATTAGCATACAAAGGTAGTCTAGCATAATTATCAATAAAGTGAGTGGATGTATATTTCTACTCGCTTTTTTGATTTGGCTCAGTTCTTTGATTTACATGTATGACTTTTTTTCTTTAGGTTAATCTAAGTTTTCATTAACCATGAAGAAAGGAGATGACATAAATGAAAAAGAACCAATCCAATTATACGGTTGCTGGGACAGATATCGAGGAAGTGAAAAGACAAAATGCAAACTCAGGTCTTAGCTATAGCGAATTAAACGAATGGTTTGCCCAAAAATATAAAGAAGAAAATGGCTCTAGTCAAACGGAGTTCGGTAAGGAAGTTGACTTTAAAAAAATAAAGAAATAAATCTTATGAATGCAGTGCTTCCAAGCGAGTATAGGAAGTACTGTATTTTGTTTGAATTCCTTTCGAAGGTGGGTATAAAGGGTTATCTAGAACGATAACTATGGGGGTACTCATTTATGGTGAAGCAGATCAAAATCCAACCTCTTGATATCACCAAGGCTTACATGACATACTTATTTCCATTTTCTTTTCACGAGAGAGAACGTACGAAACTAATGGAGCAGCTGGAAAAACATCAATTTACCTTCTTTAGCTTGGAGAAAGAGAAGCTTCAAGATCTTTACTATGGGGAAGATATAAAAATACGACATGAAGAATTGGATCAATTTTTTCTGCCGTTTATTGAAGATAAATTATTTCCTTATTCAACGAAAAAAAGAGGATTTCTGCGTTATTCTAAAGGAATAAAAGAATCCTTTCTATGGGAGTTAAATGACAATGAAATAGACTTCCTCGTGAATAGTGTAGATATTACATTATGTCCTTTTGGAATTGGTCTACTTACAATTCGTACAGAAATGAATAAGGAAAAAGAAACTTTAACAAATGTATTAGATTTTATGTCTCATTTTCGAGTATTAGAGCCTAAGCTGGAAGAGGAAAAAGGAGGACAGATTCATCAATCTGATCGGACGTTTACTACTACGAATGAACTTGTACTAGACTATCTCTGTTCTCCTTTAAAGCCGTATATTGTTCGAAATAAGAAACTAGAAGGCAACTATGGAAGTCTCGCGTTTTTTGAAGATGAGCGTATGCTGTCATCAGCGTTTTTAATAAGTGATAGTCAAACTATTACAAACGATCAATTATATCGAATGGGCAAATTAGATGGAAAAGATTTAAACGGAGATGATTTTATATCTAGTACTAATTTGGACTATATAGAACGTTATATACAAAAAAGAGTGCATGACCGATGGGCGCCGAATACATATACGATAACTTCCGAGCATACACAAACGACTATATCTATAAAAAAAACACATCAATTAAACAAGGAAGTATCTCAATTTATGAGCATTCATTACTATAATTTAATGCTCCATTACTATTATAAAATAATTTTATTAAAGCTTTCCTTCGAACATAGTGAAGTAAGTTGGAGAAAAGATAAAGAATATGTGGAAGAATTGATTGAGCTTATTTCCAAGTTCTATTCCAGGTACTATTTTGAAGAAGTATCGGTTCGTGCAGAGGGGAAAGAATTTACGCATATATTGCGGGAATCATTTAATTTAGATCACCTGTTTGAAGAAGTAAAACGAACTGTGGATGATCTTTATCGTTCGCAGGATAATCAAACAAATAAGCGGCATAATATGCTGTTGTTTATGCTAACTGTTTACACAGTTATATCAGGAATATACGGTATGAACTTAGTAATAGAAGATTGGAAAGGAATGACGGATTGGTCCAAAGTAACAGGGTATTCCTTTTTTGAATGGATTTCTCTGATTACGGCTCTGACTGGTATCGTGCTGTCTGGCATTTTACTTGCCACTACAGGAGGAAAAGGAGTTTTGAATAAATATAGAAAGTGGAAACGAGATCGTTAAGTAACTTCTTATCAATAGATGAGAAGTTTTTTATTGTTTAGCAAATAAAAAGACGAATTTAACATAATTGAGTTAATTTCATAAGTAGTACTTTGTCATTAAAATACGAACATATCTCATTGTTGATTGAAGCGGCAGGCGACGACTCCAGCGGAAATCAACTATACTTTATTCCGTGTAAAATATATATTTCTTTAGTTTCCTTTAGAGGAAGGACATCATCCAGAACCAATTTACTATTTGAAAATAAAGTAATTGATTTTAAAAAGTCACCTGTTTCTTTTGTTGACTTTTTTCTGTTATCTTTAAATGAATGTTTGTTACAATAGTCTATTGTAGATAGTTATAATATAAATTACGAAAGTAATAAGAATGGGGTAAAAAAGTGAGTCAAGAAAATGCATCAAAGTCCATTGTATTGCCATTAATCATTTCTATTATTGCAATTTCATTTGCTGCAATTTTTGTAAAATGGTCCAATGCACCGGCAACAATCTTAAGTATGTATCGCATGATACTAGCGTGTTTACTATTAGTACCAATCGTTTGGTTTAAAAGAAAAGAGTTTCCAAAGATCTCGAAAAGAGAGTGGTATTTGCTGTTCTTCGCGGGAATGTTTTTAGCTTTACATTTTGCACTTTGGTTTGGTTCATTAAAGTTAACCACAGTAGCTAGTTCGACTATTATCCTTGCTTTACAGCCTATTATTGCTCTAATAGGAGGCGTTTTTTTATTTAAGGAACGAACAACTACTTCAGCCTTGTTGACGATGGGTATTGCTGTCATTGGAGCGGTGATGGTTGGTTGGGGTGATTTCGGGTTAAGTAAGAATGCTATTATCGGAGATATTTTGTCCTTTTTAAGTGTGATTGCCGTTGTTGGATATTTACTCATTGGTCAAAGTGCAGTGAAAAAAGTATCCCACTGGATCTATAGTTTTTGTGTGTTTGGCTTTGCAGCAATTGCATTAATTATCTATAACGTAGTAACAGGAGTTACACTTGGGGGATATGAAGCAAAAGAATGGGGTATTTTTATTTTGCTTGCTGTCGTTCCGACCATCTCCCATCTGATCAATAACTGGCTATTAAAATATGTAAATGCAACGACAATTTCCATGAGTATTTTAGGAGAACCAGTAGGTGCAACGATTTTAGCAGCTATTATTTTGGGAGAACGTCTGGTTACTTCGCAAATTATTGGAGGTTTTATTGTACTGCTTGGTGTATTTTTCTTTTTGATGCAGCAAATGAAAGGCTATAACAAAGTTACACAGAAAACTAAAAACCCTTAGAGGACTATTGTCTAAAGGATTTTAGTATAGGGGGAAGGTTGAGTTAGCATGAATGGAGCAGCAATGCTGAAGATGACATTGTCGATGGCAATTTTCGGTTCTATCGGCTTTTTTACTGGGAAGACGGGTATTCCAGCAGCAGAATTAGTATTTGTTCGATGTATTTGTGCCACACTTTTTTTAGGTTTATGCTGGGTACTCACTGGGCAGCACAAAGTAGAAGCTTGGAAGAAGCGGGAAGTCATTCAAACGATGATTTGTGGTGTCTTCTTAGTGTTAAACTGGGTGTTTTTATTTAAAGCATTTGAGGAGATGTCTATTACGGTTGCCATCTCTATTTATAATCTAGCGCCTATTTTTGTTTTAATATTAGGAAGTTTGTTCTTAAAAGAAAAGATGACAATAGCATCTCTTTTAGCAATTCTTGTGTGCTTTCTTGGAAGTATATTTATTATAGGAATTCAAAACTTCACTTCATTAGCTGACTTGATGAGTTCTGGATTTGTATGGGCTTTACTGTCTGCATTATGTTACGCAATGACGATGCTACTTGGAAAAGGTATAAATGGGCTAAGTGCGTATGCAATGACGTTTGTTCAGACGACAATTGGTATCCTCGTGCTATTTCCATTTATGAACTTTGATGTATTTCAAGGCTTAAACACATCCAATTGGCTCTATATATTAGGGACAGGCTTAATACATACAGGATTTGTTTATTATTTGTTTTTCGATAGTTTAAGAAAGTTATCGACGATTGTCATTTCGGCATTAGTATTTGTCGATCCTGTGGTTGCGATTTTACTCGACACAATTATTTTAGATTTTCGTCCTTCTATTTTACAATCAGTCGGCATTCTGCTTATTTTCGGAGGGATTATTTATACATTAATCAAACCAAAGGAGCAACAACTGACCAATTAATACTATTGAAAGCAAAAGACTTGAGCGATATTCTGAACTCAAGTCTTTTGCATATATTAGTTATGTAGATTTTTTTACGTATTAGATTTAAACTGTATGTGTAAAAATGGATAGTATTCATGTGACAGCGAGAATCGTGCTATTATTACACTTAGTAAGTGCTTAGCGCCAATGCTTAAAGGAGAAATAAATATGCATACCTACACATATAAACAACCAATAGCTATAGACATAACTCCCATGACCTCAGTCTTTAATGAAGAGGGTATTGTTACTTATAAATTCCAAAGATATTATTCCAATGGATTAAAAAAATTCGCGGATAAGTTATGGGACTACCGCTACTTTCTTCATTACAATGTATATGACACAAACGATCAACTGGTGTTCATGTGTAAGAAAGTTTCACGAAAAGGTAGAGTTTATTATGAAGCAGTTGACTACTTGCACGAACGAAAATATATGATTGCATATGATAAGTGGAAAGAATTAATTCCAGATCTCATGATTACAGATGGTAATAAGACCATTATGATAGACAAAGAAATGGATGATTGGTCTCGCTTTATGCATAACGACCAAGAAATTGCTCGGTGGAAAGCGGAAGTTGGAGAAGAGTTCTCGCTACAGTTAGAAATTAAGGAAGATTCCCCTATTACAAATGCAGCATTTTTTATTGCGATTAGCCAATGTGCGTTATTTATTGGAGCTTAAAAGGGGAAAAAAGGTAAACTCTTCACTTGCAAAGAATATGGAACCTCGATTAGAGTTAGGGGAAATAGAAAAAGCCATAGATAAATTTACGAGTTGCAATATTTATGATATGAATGCGCAACCACTCATGTCTCATATAAAAAATCTAAATACCTTTTTGTCAAAAATAGAGGAGTGAATGAAAATGAGTATTTATGAGATTAAAGTAAAAAAATCCAATGGTGAAGAATATGAGTTAAGTGAGTATAAAGGAAAACCTATGTTAATAGTTAACACGGCAACGAAATGTGGATTCAGCAATCAATTCGATGGTTTAGAAAAGTTATATGCGAAGTATAAAGAAGATGGGCTAGTTGTACTAGGTTTCCCTTCCAACCAATTTCATCAAGAAGTAAGCAATGCAGAAGAAGCTGCACAAGCATGTCGTATGAGCTATGGTGTAACGTTCCCAATGCACGATATGGTGAAATTGAATGGCAAGGATGCTCATCCATTATTTAATTATTTGACTAGCAATAGTAAAGGTTTTTTATCGGATAGTATTAAATGGAATTTCACTAAATTCTTAGTAGATAAAAACGGCAATATTGTAGAAAGATACGCTCCAAAAGATCATCCTGAAACCTGTGAAAAAGATATTCAGCAAGTACTAAGCGAATAGATGAAATGACCTGAATGGAAAGTCGATTCAGGTCATTTTAATGTTTAGAAGTATGAAAGAAAGGAAATAAGGATGAAAAAAGGGAAATGGGGATTAAGTAAATGGGCAATTTAACGAGAACAGAAGAAGCGCTACTGGCTTATTATATTTGTAACTTTTTGGAGGATAAAGAAGAATCATTCGGGGAATTAGGAGAAGTATTAAAAAAGGGATTAGGCGAAGAAGTGAATCAAATTAATGAAAAGCTTAATAATGCTGGATTAGTTAGTAACATCAATTATCAAATAACAAATGAGGGGATAATGTATATCGATAATATTTTACACATTCAGTCGTATGCGACTGAAAGAGATAAATTAGATTATGTAAAAAATAGTCTATTAATTAATGAAATGCATATTTCTGTGGAGGAACTGAAAGAATACATCCATAAACATGTGGGAATCGAATAGCCCTACTACACAATACATGTTTAAACACGTTTGATTGCACATAAGTAGTCAAACGTGTTTTTTATAGGAGACATTATTGTCCGATATGTTCAATATTACATGCACTTAGATAATTTCCATCGAGATCTTTAAATCCAAAACCACCAATACCTTCTTCGTTGATATTAAGGGGTCCAATTTCTACCTTGTTTTTCTTCAGCCAATGATAGAAATCCTTTAAAGTTGGAGTATAGAAATCAATTACACTATGCATTGCATTTGAATTAGTATTGGTAAAAGAAAGAGGATGAATTTCTTCTGTTTCAACTAAATATATAGTAGGGACACCTTTTTGATGAAATGAAAGCATAGCTGTTTTTTCCATTTTAGATTCAATATGGACACCTAGTACCTTTATATAAAAATCAATCGAGCTATCCAAATTACTCACCGGTATTTCTACGGTTGCGATACGAGAAATAAAATGGGACATCTGCATTTCCAACCTCCTTTGTTGTAATGAGTACTCTATTCGACAATTCCCTAATTTAATCCTGCTAGTAAATATAATTTAACAAACGGTAGCATATTAATAGCGTTAAAGTCCGACATTTTTCTACTAGTAAAATAATTAGACTGACCAATTTTGTATCATTATAATTGAGCTGTAATAATGAGTAAATAAAATGCGAATAGGAGAATTATATGGGAGAAAGAAAATTATTAGCTGCGTTTTTAACTTCTTTGCTTTCTTTTTTTCTATGGCCGATCATTTTAATGGAACCATATAATGCTTATTTTGAAGTTGGCTTAGGGGTAAGTATAGTAGCGGTTCCTATAATTTTCACGTATGGTATTTTCTCTTCCATTTGGGCCGAGCGCATAGCTAATAAACGGGAAAAAGGGATTGAACTTGTTAAGTTTCTTTTGAATATTGTTTTCGGAATTGGCTTTACTGGACTATTATTTATTCTTATTTATCCTTTTTGGGGTATCGACTTTTTTATCTATGGAAAAACATTGTTGATAGGTGGGTTATTTTGTTCCATGCTCTATTATCTATTTGATCTGTTCATTAGAATGATGTTTATTAAAAAGGAGTTATAAAATGATTTCTTATTTTCAGAAGAAAAGTTAATGAAGGAACTTGTGCTATAGTTTGATAGCTATATCTATGGTAAGATACTTCTTATTGTAAAAATGCATACGTAAAGAAGGTATAGATGTGACAATTGGTAAGAAAACGTTAGGGGAGAAGTTGAGTTTATTTCACTTAACTTGGCCCATTTTTTTAGAAGTATTTTTGTTTATGTTAATGGGTATTGCGGATACGTTTATGCTAAGTAGCCTATCAGATGATGCGGTGTCTGGGGTTGGAGCGGCAAATCAATACATACATATAGCTATATTAATATTAGAAGTAGTAGGAAACGGGGCTGCTATCGTAGTATCACAGTATTTAGGTTCCAAGCGATACATAGAGGCCTCGAAAATTTCTGGATTAGCGGTGACGTTGAATTTAGGAGTCGGAATTGTTCTAAGTATTGGGTTCCTATTATTTTCTAAGGGCATGATGACAGCAATGAACCTGCAAGGAGATGTACTACTCCATGCACAGCAGTACTTGTCTATTGTAGGAGGAGCGATTTTCCTACAAGCAGTCATCAATGCTCTAGCGGCGATTATTCGGGTGCATGGTTATACAAAACAGACGATGTTTGTTTCATTAGGGATGAATATTATTCACGTCATCGGGAACTATGTATTAATATTTGGGAAGTTTGGATTCCCGGAACTAGGTGTACAAGGAGCGGCTATTTCATCAGTAGTTAGTCGTTTTATCGCTTTACTTGTATTCTTTTGGCTGCTCTATCAAGTGATGGAATATCGAGTGAAAGTTCATTATTACTTTACAATCTCCAAAGAGTATATTCGTAAGATATTGCAGATCGGTCTTCCATCCGCATTCGAGCAAATTTTGTATCAAGGCTGTCAGATTGTGTTTTTGTATTATGCTACTTATTTAGGTGCAGAGTCATTAGCGGCTAGACAATACGCGGTGAATATATCGATGTTCACGTATTTATTTGCGATTGCAATTGGGATGGGAACAGCTATTATTGTCGGTAGATATGTAGGGGCAAATGAAAAAGACGAAGCGTATAAATCCGTGTGGTCGAGCGTCAGATGGGCGCTATTATTCACGCTGGTTATGGTAACAATCGTAACGTTATTCCGAATCCCGTTAATGAGTTTGTTTACGGATAATGAGCAAATTATTAAAATTGGTGCATCTGTTCTAGTTCTAAGCCTTTTACTTGAAACTGGCCGTACGATGAACATTGTCATTATTAATTCCTTGCGAGCTGCAGGAGATGCAAGCTTTCCAGTAGCCATTGGGGCTTTATCAATGGTGATGATGAGCTTGCCGCTAGGTTACTTTTTAGTATTTGTATTAGATTTGGGTCTGCCGGGGATTTGGCTAGCCATTGCAGCGGATGAATGGACTCGTGCAATTATTATGTACTTCAGATGGAAAAGTAGACGATGGGAAAAGTTTGCTCTTGTACATCCTCAAGAAAAAGAAACAAGTTCAAGTGAAAGTTAGACATTTTTTAACAATAAAAACGTTTCTAAGGAGTCTTGTCACTTAGAAACGTTTTTGGTTTGGGATTATTTTTGTGAAAACCTACTTAGAAAGCAGTAGGGACTTCTATTTTTAATTTCTTCAATTGTTCCACAGCTTTTTTAAGGATCTCCACATCTTGCACAAGGGCAACTCGAACGAAGCCAGAACCTGCAGAACCGAATACGGTACCTGGTACCATGACAACTCCTGTTTGATCAATTGCTTTAAAGGCAAATTCTTTATCATCCATGTCGTACGGATATTTTGCCCATACAAACATTCCACCTTTTGAAGGAGTTACGGTCCAACCGATATCTTCCAAACCTTGCGATAATACTCTGTGTCGCTCTGCGAAAATTTTTCGTAAACGATCTGTAATTTCTTCCGCATTATGCAATGCAGTAATTCCTGCTTCTTGGATGGGTTCGAAAATACCGAAGTCCAAATTCGATTTAAGCTGTTTCATTATATGAATCATTTCCGCATTTCCAACGATATACGCAACACGCGTACCAGCTAGACTAAAGCTTTTGGATAATGAATTGATTTCCATTCCTACTTCCATAGCTCCTGGTGTCGTTAAGAAGCTGCTCGGAGAATCGCCAGAAAAGTAGAATTCTGAATAAGCGGCATCGTGAAGAATAATGACATTGTATTTATTGGCAAATGCAACAGCCTTTTCAAAAAAAGCTGCGTCAGGCATTGCCGGAACAGGGTTTCCAGGTAAGTTCAATATCATTAGCTTTGCTTGATAAGCTACTTCTTCTGGAATTGCATCTAAATCAGGTAAAAAATTATTTTCTTCTAATAGATTCATATAATATGGAACTGCACCAGCCAGCTTAATACCTGCATCGTATGCAACATAGCCAGGGTTGGTTGTTAATACATAATCTCCTTCATTACAAAAAGCAATTGGAAGATGGACAAGCCCTTCTTGAGAACCCATTGTTTGTACAATCTCGGTTTGTGGGTCAAGGATAACATTCGAACGTCGTTTATAATAATCAGCCACTGCTTCATAAAAACGTTGAGTACCATTAAGTGTATAACCGTATGAAGTCGCTGAATAACTTTGTTCTGATAATACTTTTCTTACTTTTTCATCGGGTGGCAGGTCAGGGCTGCCTAAGCTTAAATCATATAGTTCAAAGCCTGCTGCTTTTTTTGTCGCGGCGGCTGCTTTTAAATCACCGAAAATAGCAGGTTCAAATATGGACATTTTTCTAGATGGTTCGATATTCAATTAAAAGCACTCCTCGCGTATGTAAATAATTTTATCATTCATTTTATCACAAGTTACATCAATATTGTGAAAAATTCAAAATGGAATATATTAATATTTTCTTATTAAATCGTTTTTATAATTTACTAATAAGTAAACTCCTTTACTGTACGATTTATCTATCAAAATTTTTTTCTGAAAATAATTTTAATGATACTTTTAATTACAAATTTACTTAGAAGGTCGTTTTTGGACCATCCAAACTACCTAAGTTAGGTAAAGCAGTTGGACAAACATTAAAAGAATTCAAAAACTCCACAAAAGATATAGTGGAAGAAGTTACAAGCGAAGATAAAGAAGACGGCGATAAAAAGAAAAATTAATATAAAAAATCCAGCTATCTATTGGGGATAGCTGGATTTTTTATATTAACGATTAATACTATTTTTTAATAGCAGGTAAATTCATTAGAATTAAACTAATGATCATCAATGGTAGCCCTATTGCAATCCCCAAATGAAATGGTTCTTGTAAAAAGAAAATGCCTAACGCTATTGTAATGAAAGGAACAATAAACGTAACCATTAATGCAAGGAGAGGGCCTCCACTAGAAACGATATGATAAAAAATAACATTTCCTAATCCTGAACTTAGGCACCCTAAAATGAGAAGGGGTATAATAGTATCCCATGTTCCTAAGTGAGCATAAGCTTGTGGCTCCATAAAAATGCTTATTACTCCATTAATCACGGCCGAGATTAGTAGTGTCAAAAAACCTAATAATACAGCTGGTATATTTGTATAATATTTTTTTATCCAAATGGAATTTAGAGCATATGACATCGTAACTGCAAACATGAGTAGTGCATGAAATATAGAGAATTGAATACCCGCAGCTTTGCCAGAGAAAATCATCAAGACTGTTACAGCTACAAATCCAATTAGTAAACTTGTAGTCTGATTCCAAGAAGGTTTTGTTTTCAAAATAAAAATAGAAAATATTAAGGCAAACAATGGGGTAGTGGCATTTAATATTCCACTTAAACTTGTATCAAGACCTTGTAAAGAAAAGGCCATAATGTTCCATGGAATTGCAGCCCCTAAAGCCAAAACAAGGAGGAAAAATGGTCGTATTTTGACTTTCAAACGATTTTTTTTCAACAAAACAAAAGGTAACAGAGCAACTAATCCAAACAAACATCGGAAAAATACAATGGTAGGGGGCTCAAAATAACTTAAAAGTTCTTTCGTCCATAAGAATGCAGAACCCCACAGTAAGCTAAGGAAGAGTAAATAAATGATGGATTTCATCATTTATTTACACGAAAAGAAGAGGGAATAGTAGGTTGTGCTCCCATTTTAGTGACAACGTATTCAGCCACTTTAGATGCATACAAAATGCTATTACGCAAAGAAAGACCGTTACATAAACCTACTGCTAAAGCTCCATTAAATGCATCGCCTGCTCCAGTCGTATCTTTTACTTCTACTTGATTTGCTTGTACATGTCCTCGTTCATTGTGATTCAAATAGTAGGAACCTTTTTCACCTAATGTAACTACTACTGCTCCTACTCCTTTTTGAAGTAGTAGGGAACACGCTTGAAACAGATCTTCTTCGGTTTTTGTTTTTACTCCAGTTAGTACTTCTAATTCTGTTTCATTTGGTGTTAATATCGATACTTTACTCAATAATGAATCACTTATTTGTTGCGCAGGTGCTGGATTTAAAATAATATGTACATTTTTTTTCGCAGCAATATTGGCAGCAGCCTCGACTGCTGGTATTGGGATTTCTAATTGTAAAAGAAGGACATCACTTGTTTCTATCCTTTCTTTATTTGCTTCAATTTGTTCTTGAGTGACAAGAAAATTCGCACCTGGAAAAAGAACTATGGAGTTTTCACCTGAATCTGCCAATTGGATAATTGCTTGACCTGTCATACCGACTTCTTGTACTGCCGAAATTTTGACTCCTTTTTCTTGCAAATTTCGCTTTATTTTTTCGCCGTAATCATCTTTACCAACATTTCCTATGAAGAAAACATCCGCTCCTAATTGGCCTGCAGTTACAGCTTGATTTGCGCCTTTACCGCCAAAAAACAATTCATGTTTTGTACTGTGCAACGTTTCCCCTGCTTTTACAATATGCGGAACCAGGTATACAAGGTCCATATTTGTGCTTCCTACTACTGTGATGTTCATGAATAGTTCCGCTCCTTTCCTTTCATTGACCACGCTGTGATAAAATAGCTTTTATTAATTGACCTTTTGATAAAATCCCACTGGGGAAATCAAGTAGTTTAGCCATTTGAGCAACGGCTGGAGGTTTTAACATACTTTTTTCTAAAACCTCTGTATTATAAAAGATTTTTTGCGCGTTGTCGTCTGCTACTAATTGTCGGTTTGCCATAACAACAATACGTGTAAAATAATCCGTAACGAACTCCATATCATGGGTAATCGTGATAACAGATTTCTTTTTCTCTTCGAGTACTTGAAGTAAGTTACCTAGTATCTGCAAACCGATTTTATCTTGTCCAGCAGTAGGTTCGTCTAATATGATAATATCAGAATCCATTGCTAATACCGATGCTATCGTAACGAACTTTCTTACAGAGTATGGTAAATTATAAGGGTTTTCATCTGCAAATTCAGATATCCCACATAAATCCATTGCCCAATTGGTCAGCTCATCTACACGTTCCGGTTCAAAACTCATATTTTTGGGTCCGAAACGAACCTCCGACTCTACATCATTATGGAATATTTGATCATCCGGATTTTGGAATACATAGCCTACTTTTCTTGAAACTTGTGCTGTCGTGAAGTCTTTTGTATTCCAGTCTCCAACTAACACAATACCTTCCGTAGGTTTCAGTAAACCATTCATTAACTTTACCGCAGTTGTTTTTCCAGCTCCATTTTGTCCTACAATTGCAACACGCTCTCCCGTAGCAATGGAAAGAGTCAAGTTATCAAGTGCTTTCGTTCCATCTGGATATGAAAAGCTTACATTATTCAAGTGAAGTTCAGTCATGTATAGCAACTCCAGTCCTATTTAATGCTTTAGCTAGTTCTTCATCTCGAATTGGGATGAAACTAAGAGGTGTACCCAATTTTTGTAATTGAAGTGCAATTTCCGTAACATGAGGATATTGAATTTGATACTTTTCAAACTCAGGATCAGCAAATACTTCACGTACAGGACCTTGCATAACTAGCTCGCCCTCATGCATAACAAGTAAATCATCTGCATATTCAGCGATTAAATCCATTTTATGTTCCACTAAAATGATTGTTTTTCCACGTTCCTTCATTAGCCGGATGATATCAAATATTTGTTCCGTACCAATTGGATCTAGTTGAGAAGTCGGTTCATCAATAACTAAAATTTCTGGGTCCATTACAATTATGGATGCGAGGGCTACCCTTTGTCTTTGTCCACCTGAAAGTTCGAAAGGGTTTTTATCACGTAAATGTTCAATTTTGACAAGTTTTAATACTTCTTCTACCCGGATTTTAATTTCTTCTACTGGGACACCAAGGTTTTCTAAACCATATGCTACTTCCTCGAATACATTATCCTTTACCCCTGACACTTGAATAAATGGATTTTGGAATACATAACCTACTTTTTCACCGAGTTGCCCTAGTTGATAATCGGCCATTTTAGTTTGATCTATAATAACTTCTCCATCTAAATCACCTTTGTAAAAGTGCGGAACAAATCCGCGTATTGTATTGCATAATGTTGTTTTTCCTGAACCATTATTACCGATAATTGCAGTAAATTTGCCTTTTTCTATAGAAAAAGAAATATTTTTTAATACGAAGTCATCACTAACTGGATAGCGATAAGAGACATTTTTTAAATCAATCATAATTGTCATAAGAAAAACCTCCATACCAATAGACCTGCGAGAATTACAACATATACTATCGGTAAAATGCGGTCAGCAGAATTTTTAGTTAACTGGTGCAAGCTTGTTTTTTTAACTGGTGCTGAAAATGCTCGAGATTCAAGAGTAATCGCACGTTCTTCTGTACTTGCAATAGAGGAAAGGATAAGAGGGGTTAATGTTGGAATAAAAGCTTTTGCTCTGACAAATAATGAGCCCTCTGTTTCTACACCTCTTGTTTTTTGTGCTTCCATAATTGTATTAGCTTGACGACGCATTTCCGGAATAATTTGTAGAGTAGATAACACAACATAAGCTCCCATCGGAGGTAGCCCTTTATCTTCCAATGATTTAACAAAATCACGGACTTCCGTCATTCGGAAAAATAGTATAAACACTGCTCCAATTGCTAAAATACGAGATGTTAACAATAAGCCGTAATCCAAACCTTCCTGTGTAATGGAGAAAATTCCTGCTTTCCATAACACATCATCGCCAGGGTAAAAGAACATCTGCATAATGAAGACAATAACTAAGACACTAAGCAGTGCTTTCAATACGATACTAAGAAATTCTTTCGTCACACCTGCTAAAATTGCAATCAATACCAAAATAGGGAAAACAGCGAAGGAAAATATATAGCCAGGTATAATGAGGACTGCGACTAAAATAAATAGAGAGAAATAGAATTTTGTCAATGGATGAAGTTGCAGTAAAAAGTTCTGTTTCAATTAAATACTCCCCCTTTAAAAAAAGCCTTCTCGTTCAGTTGTATGACTTAACGAGGTGAACGAGAAGAGCTAAAATCATTTCTTGTTATTTCGTTTCATGTACAAATAGCCGTAATTCATCTTAGACAAATAGCGATCTGACATCTTTTGGACAATAAAGTAAACAATTAATACAGAAACAACTTTATCCGCTATTTCAGTAATAAAAGTGGAAGAGAATACAGCTGACCATAATTGTTGGCCAGAAGCTAAGAATGTTGCGGTAATAAGTGATGATGTATTTCCTGTAGCTCCACCGAATACAAGAACTGTAATTGGTGCAGAGACAATAACCGCTATAAAAGTGATAATAATACCGGAAACAATGGTTTTAGGTATTTTTTTGAAGAAGCCGTATTTAGATAGTAAACCTGCTCCAACACCGATTGCCATAGATGTTAATGCATATGGTAAATATACAGGATTAAAAATAGCATTTATTAAATTCGTTATAAGTCCAGCTAGTAATGCAACCCAAGGGCCAGCAATTACACCAACTAGAATGGTTCCGATTGTATCTAAGAAAATTGGTAAGCGGAGTACATTCGCTAACTGGAAACCTACTAAATTAACCGCTACCGCGATAGGGATAAGTAACATTGCCATCATATTAAAATCATCTTTAAAACTACGTTTCATACATTTCTCCCCTTTGTTTTTTCGCCGATTTAATGGCTCATTATTTTTACGGCATTCAGAAATTGCTCAACAAACTTTTCTCTCTGAACCGTATGTAATACTTTCACATTGTGCGGAAGCCCAGTTCGTTGTTCATAATCTACAACAGTTGTCCCAGCAGTTAGTCTTCCTTCTAATTCAATTGCAACGTAACAGTCATCGCCTTCAAACAATTCAGGTGTCAAAACATAAGAGACTGCACATAAATCATGTAATCGAATACGATTTTCAAAATCAGGGCTGTGGAAAGCTGTTTGCTTTGCTGCATGTACATAAAAACGGAGCATCTTAACAACTTTTTGTGCAAAATCACTACCAATTGCCTCAATTTTATTTAACTCTTCTCGTGTGACATATGCTTTATGAGTGACATCAAGTCCGCTCATTACAATTGGGATGCCTGAACGAAATACAACGTCTGCAGCGTGTGGGTCAACATAAACGTTAAATTCAGTTGTTGGAGTCATGTTCCCCCCGACAGCGGCTCCACCCATATAAGAAATATATTTTATCTTCGATTTAACCTCTGGATGTGCTAATAGAAGAGCACCTATGTTTGTCAGTGGACCTGTCGCAATAAGTATCATTTGTTCGTAACTCGATATGAGTGTTTCTTTCATTGCTTCAATTGCTGTTCGCTTGCTTAATTGAATTGTTGGTTCAGGAAACTGGACATCCCCAAGTCCATTTTCCCCATGCACTTCATCTGCAATTTCGAGTCTACGAAAAAATGGATTATCCAATCCTCTAGCAATCTCTATGTTTTTCTTCATATAACTAGTAAAAGCAAGTGCGTTGTAAATAGTTTTTGCTTGTGTTTGGTTTCCTGGTTCTGTTGTGATTAATTTGATATCCAATTCCGGATGGGCAAAAGCAAGTGTTAATGCCATCACATCATCAATACCTGGATCACAATCAATAATTACTGGTATTGTCATTAATCTACACCCCATTATTTTATGAAATTGTCTAGCTCTTAATCTCTTCTAATTTGTTCTGTGCTTTCTCGAACGATCAAAGTAGGTTCAAAGACTACTTCTTCAGAAGATTTATTTTCTATCTTATTAATAAGTAGCTCTATTGCTTTTCTTCCCATTTCGTATGTACCTTGCCTAATAGTAGTTAGTTTTGGGATTAAAGCAGTTACTAATGGAATATCATCAAATCCAATAATAGATAGTTGTTCCGGTATTTGAATTCCTATTTCATGAGCAGCTCGGTAAATACCACATGCCATTAGATCATTACAAGCAAATATTGCAGTTACATTGTTATTTTGTAGAAAATCTTTTGCCACTCGGTATGCTGTATCCATTTGAAAATCACCATCTAAAATGAATGACTCAGGCAGTTTTACAGAAGTTTCCATTAAAGCTTGTTGAAATCCCAAAAGTCGTTGTTGTGAATTTCGAATATCTTGTGGACCGGTCATACATGCAATTTTGGTATGTCCTAAATCAGTCAAGTGTTTCCCGGCAAGATAACCACCTTTTTCATTATCTAAGAAAACACCTGGATAATTATTTCCTTGTTCTCCTCGGTCAAATAAGACATAAGGAATTTTGCCACTTTCCAATTGATTTTTACTAGTTTTAGATAAACGATCTTTACTGGATAGTAAAATTCCGTCTACTTGTTGTTCTTTTAACAACCGTAAATAGTTTTCTTCCTTTTGGGTCTGATCATCTGAATTACAAATGATGAGACTGTATTGTCTTTTATTTGCTTCATCCTCTGCACCCCTACATAGCTCTGGGAAAAAAGGGTTGGATATATTCGGGACGATTAATCCAAGCATATTGGATCGTTTAGTTACTAAACCACGTGCTAGTTTGTTTGGTTGATAATTCAACTCTTCCATTACTCTTAGAACTTTCTCACGAGTTTCTTGTGACATGCCTTCTTCTTTTTTATTTAACACCCGTGAAACGGTTGTTATTGAAACACCTGCCTCTCTGGCAATATCTTTGATAGTTAACTTTCCCATACATTATCACCTGTTTCTATCGTTAGGAAAACGTTTTACGAAAACGTTTTCTCTAATTAATATTCAGATTATTGTAAACGATTTCATTTGTCAATTGAATTTTTAAAATTTTTTATTCAATACCAATCTTTTTCCGTTAAGCTGTTGTAGGAGCCAACTAGGTAATTGATGTTGTGAAGCTGGTATCTACCACTTTGGAAGATAGTTTAAATAAATTTTGAAATGGTCTCGACTTTGGTGGATTTGGTCTGTAATTTAATTGGAGTGAATTGAATTGGTTCGTTGAGCCATAAAAGCAGTCTTACGTTCGAGATCATGAAACTCGAAGCAAGACTGCTTTCTTAAGTTGTTTTATTTATTCTCTTCTTCGTTTAAATCGACTGATTCCAAGAGTGAGTAGCATTAATAATATGATACTACTGCTGATGTAATAATCATCGATTTCGAATACCCTGAAGACTGAGTACTGATCGTTTCTATTCCACCAAACCCTAGACCATCCTGATTGCCGATCTGACCAGATAATTACACTATCGCCGTAAACGTCTTTTTCGAATTCATCTATTGTATAAAAAGCAGTTGGATCCTTCTCTACATACGGATGAATTAACTTGTAAACTTCATCGGCCATTACAGTGAAACTTTCTTCTGCTAAAAATGAATTTGCAACTTTCTGCTAATCGTTTCTCATCTTCAACAATTAACAGCTTCATTTTATCCACCTCTCATCCTCTGCATCTACCCTATTAATTGACATAATAATACATCATTCACTTAAAAAATCATAACAAAAATACGAGGGAGGTTAGTACAAAAAGAAGTAAATATGTTATGATAAAATTAGTAACTGGTACTAATAATAGGTACGGTATATTCGAATAATAATTGGAGGTTCATATGAAAGATTTAATTAAACTAAAAGATAAAAATATTGTAGTAATGGGAGTTGCGAATGAGCGTAGTCTTGCTTGGGGAGTTGCGAAGTCTCTATTTGAAGTAGGAGCAAATGTAATTTTCACTTATCGAAAAGAACGTTCGTTAGGGAAGATTGAAAAGTTATTAGTAGATAATAATTATGAAGCAAAATTAGTAGTAGAGTGTGATGTAAACAGCGATGATAGTATTAAAGCTTCATTCGAAACGATTGGCAAAGAAGTAGGCGTGATTCACGGAGTTGTCCATTCAGTTGCTTTTGCAAATGCGGAAGATTTAAAGAACGACTTCATTCAAACTACTAGAGATGGTTATGCATTTGCACAAGATACAAGTGCCTATTCACTTATTGCTGCATCTCGTGAAGCAGCACCTTTCATGACAGAAGGCGGCTCTATCGTTACGATGACGTATTTAGGAGCAGAGCGTGTGTTAGAAGGATATAACGTAATGGGTATTGCCAAAGCATCCTTAGAGGCTTCTGTTAAATACTTAGCGTTAGATTTAGGGAAAAATAATGTTCGAGTAAATGCCATTTCAGCTGGCGCTGTTCGAACACTTGCTGCAAAAGGAATTTCTTCATTCAATACAATTCTGCACAAAATTGAAGAAACAGCCCCACTGAAACGAAATGTTACACAAGAAGAAGTAGGGGACATGACAGTTGCATTGCTAAGTAATCTATCCAGAGGCGTAACGGGAGAAATAGTTTACGTAGATTCTGGGTATAATATTATGGGATAATCTCCAAAAGAGGAGATAGTGCAATGACAAATCAAAGCGAATTTCAAAAAATACTTGCGAAACCAGGTCAACGAGCACTTGCGGGAGTAGGTATTGAGAACTTCGAACAATTAGCAAAATTTACGCAAGCTGAGATTATGGAGCTTCATGGTATTGGGAAAAATGGTATGAATCGACTTCAAATTGCCCTTGCAGAAAAAGGGTTGTCTTTCGCTTCTACAAAATAAAGAAAACCGGATGAAGAGGGTGAATCTTCATCCGGTTTTCTTTTATTAGCACATCCTATTCCGGAACGCTCAGTGCTTTATCCATGTTTTTAGTTATAGAGGATTATTATTTAGTTTTAACAGGTCGAGGCCATATAAAATAAGAGATAGTAATAACAAAGTCTATACCAAGAATTATTCCCCAAACTCTAAGTGTATTCCATAACACTTCCGAACGAGAAGAGTCATCGATAAAGAAGATTAATGCGAGAAGAAGGACCCCCCCAATGATAAAGGCAAGGAGATGTTGCATAAATCCTTTCTTTGTATGACGAGCATGTTCCATTCCTGTTTTACGAACTGGTTTGGATCCTTGTTTTTGGACATAATACAGAAATTTTTCATCCGCCCATTGAATCATACTTTTCCCAAAGGCAATGGATACACCCAGATAAACGGCTGCTATTGCATGCGCTAGAGTAGCAATTGCTCCATTATATAAATCGATTGCTGTAATAGCGAGTAAAACTAAATCAATAACTGGTGTAAGGGCAAGAAAGAAAATTCCTAGTTTTTCCCGTTTAAAAATATATCTAGAAATAAGACCAAGCAATATAACGACCCAAAATCCAACTTCACAAGCAATAATCGTCCAAGCAATAAAATTCAATACAGCACCTCTTTATGTGTAGAAGATTTATTACTATAAGTATAATCTATTAGAAAATGGAATGTCTCTCATAAAAGTAAGAATAATGAAATAAAAACGATAGTTTGGAAGCGATGCAGTTGTATTGAGAAAGACAATCGTATTTGTTTGGAAAGATCGGGCTGTTCACGTTACCCGCAAAAAAGAGTTGACTATTCGTAAGCTATTGAATATAATAGAAAAAATATTTATAAAGCATTGAAAGCGAAGAAAAGGACACGATTCATTATTTATTTCTTATCAGAGAACAGGGTGAATGGCTGAGAGCCCTGAAGAAAAAAGAATGATTTACCACCTTGGAGCTATTATGGGGAAAGCGAAACTGTGATTAACCATAATCGGGAGAACCGTTATCTTTTTATGAGAGCAGTACGATTTTTTGTATTGCAAAATTAGGGTGGAACCACGACCACACTCGTCCCTTTACCGGGATAGGTGTGGTCTTTTTGTATTTAAAAATAAATAAAGTAAGTAAGCGAAGAACAGGACATGAATTATCTAATATTTTCTTATCAGAGAACAGGGTGAAATGCTGAGAGCCCTGAAGAGAAATAGATGATTTACCACCTGGGAGCTATTATGGGGAAAGCAAAACTGTGATTATCCATAATCGGGAGAACCCGTTATCTTTTTATGAGAGCAGCACGATTTTTTGTGTTGCAAAATTAGGGTGGAACCACGACCACACTCGTCCCTTTACTGGGATGGGTGTGGTCTTTTTGTATTTAAAAATAAATAAAGTAAATAAGCGAAGAACAGGACATGAATTATCTAATATTTTCTTATCAGAGAACAGGGTGAAATGCTGAGAGCCCTGAAGAAAAAAAGATGATTTACCACCTTGGAGCTATTATGGGGAAAGCAAAACTGTGATTATCCATAATCGGGAAAACCGTTATCTTTTATGAGCGCAATGCATTTTTGTGTTGCAAAATTAGGGTGGAACCACGACCACACTCGTCCCTTTACCGGGATGGGTGTGGTCTTTTTTAATTTCATTCAGCGAGGAAGGCAAGACCCGCTGAATGAAATTGATGCCTCCGGCGGATGCCACAGATTTTTTAGTGGAATTTATCGAGCAAGCTCGATAAAAATCTAGGCACAAATACGCCAAGGCGAATTTGATTTTCAAAAATAGGAGGAATTAAAATGTCAGCAAAAGCAGAAGAAAGAGTAAGTCATCAAAAGTTGGGTCAACAATTAGAGTTATTTATGTCGATGGAGGAAGCACCGGGAATGCCATTTTATTTGCCAAAGGGTATGGTGTTACGAAACGAGCTTGAAAATCTATGGAGAATAAAGCATCAAAGAGCAGGATACCAAGAAATTAAAACTCCAATCATGATGAAGCAAGAGCTTTGGGAGAAGTCAGGACACTGGGATCATTACCATGAAAATATGTATTTCTCCAATGTGGATGAACAAAAATATGCGATTAAACCAATGAATTGCCCAGGTGCAGTACTCATTTTCAACAGTAAAAGAAGAAGTTATAGAGAGTTGCCTGTTCGTTATGCAGAGCTTGGCTTAGTTCACCGTCATGAGTTATCTGGATCGTTAAATGGCCTTTTAAGAGTTCGTGCATTTACACAGGATGATGCGCATCTTTTCGTGAGGGAAGATCAAATCGAAAGTGAAATAGATAAAGTGCTCGATTTAGTAGATGAATTTTATTCAGAATTTGGTTTTAGTTACAAAATAGAGCTTTCCACTCGACCAGCAGATTTCATGGGTTCGGTCGAAGTCTGGGATCTAGCAGAGCAAGCGCTTGAATCAGTATTAAAGAAAAAACAGCTAGATTATCAAGTAAATGAAGGAGACGGGGCATTCTACGGACCGAAAATCGATTTTCATATTTTAGATTCACTTGGACGCAGCTGGCAATGTGGCACAGTGCAACTAGATTTCCAAATGCCTGAAAAGTTTAACTGTCAATATATTGATGAGGACAATCAATTGAAAAAACCAATAATGATTCACCGAGCGATTTATGGATCTATCGAACGTTTCATAGCTATTCTGTTAGAGCATTTCCAAGGGAGTTTCCCTCTTTGGTTAGCGCCTGTTCAACTGAAAATTTTACCAATCGCAGATGCGCATGTTTCGTATGCAGAAGAAGTAAAACGCAAGCTGGAACAAGATGGATATCGAGTAGAAATCGATAATCGAGTGGAGAAAATCGGCTTGAAAATTCGAGAAGGCTCACTCCAAAAGCATCCGTATATGCTGATTGTGGGAGATCAAGAAATGGAAAAGGATGTGGTCTCTGTGAGAAAACATAAAGGAGGTAGTATTGGGGAAATGAACATGAGTGAATTAATTGAGCATTTAAAAGTTGAAAAAAGGGTTTAATCAAATAAAGGATCGCCCTCTAATTTATGATTTTGAAAAGGATTTTTCACCATCCTTAACGAATCAAACTAATGGGGGGGGATTTTGTGAGAAAGTGGTTCCTTTTATTTATAGGGGTTGCTGTGATAGCAGGAAATAGTTGGGCGATATATGACATGTATCAACCGAGAGTGGGACCAATTGGGAATGGAAAAGTTGCTACTCATGTGTGGGTGTCCATCATAATAAATATAGTGATAGGAGTTTTTGCAATTGCTCAATCTATCGTACTATTTGTATATGAAAAGAAGAATGCTACCTTACTAAAAAAATTTCCACACTTAGAAACAGAGCGTTTTCTACTGCGCCGCATAGAAGTAAGCGATGCGAATGAAGTGTTTCAATATTTTTCACATGACGAAGTAACAAAGTATTATGATTTGGATACATTTAAGGATATTAGTGAAGCGACTCGATTAATTGAAAACTGGCAAAAACGCTTTGCTGAACAGGAAGGTATTCGATGGGGAATTGCGACAAAAAGTGATAATAAAATAATCGGCAGCTGTGGTTTTCACAACTGGGAAAAAGAGCATTCTAAAGCAGAAATAGGGTTTGAAGTGACACCTGAATATTGGCAGAAAGGGGTCATGTCGGAAGTATTAAAGGTTGTACTACCATATGGATTTGAAATGATGGGGCTGTATCGAATTGAAGCTTTTTATGACCCTCAAAACACAGCCTCTAAAATGACGCTCGAAAAAGCTGGATTTATATATGAAGGTAATTTGAGGGAATCATCCTTTGAGAAAGGCCGTTACTGTGATGCAGCAGTCTGCTCTATATTAAAAGAAGAGTACGTTTAAACCTGTACTCTTCTTAATAAATATTTGGCTAGTATCTCACCCAGCTTAGGCCAGTTGTACCCTCACCAGCGTGTACCCCTACGCAAGCGCTAAGTGGGATGACTAGAACTTTTAGCTTTGGAAATTCTTGCAATAGCTCATCTCTCCAGCTTTCAGCGTCTTTTGTGTTATTGCAATTAATGACTGCGACCTCTGGAATATCAGCCTTTTTCATGTCGTCGCGAAGTAAATCAGTCACATATTTCTTTGCTTTTTTATCAGCACGGACCTTTTCTTTCATAACTACTTTTCCGTTATCAAAAGAGATAACGACTTTGATGTTTAATAAGTTACTTAAGAATGCTTTCGTACCCGATACGCGACCACTTTTATGCAATTGGTTTAGGCTTGATGGAATGAAGGATAACTCAGAGTTCTCTGTCATTTTATTTATATGCTCAACCACATCTTCTACGTTATGACCCTTTTCGATAAGTTCTTTTCCTACTTCAATCATTTTGACCATCGGGAACGAGCCGATTTTCGAATCAATGGAATAGACTTTGAAATTAGCCATTTGAGAAGCGGTTTGCGAACTATGATATGTACCAGATAAATCGCTAGATACATGGATGGCTACCGCACAATCATAGCCATTTGCTTTTAGGTCTTCGTAAAGCACGACCATCTCTCCTATAGTAGGCTGAGAGGTTTTTGGATGATCTTTTGCAACTCGTAATTTGTCATAAAACTCATCGTGTGTCATATCAACAGTTTCTCTGAAAGCGCCTTCAGCAAACACGATATTTAATGGTAAAACATGTATGTTATGTTTCTGAATAAAAGACTCATCTAATAAGGCAGCGGTATCAGTAATCCAAGCAATTTTCTTATTCATAGTTAAAAAATCTCCTTCATTTGTTTTAACGTAAATAGGTCATCTATAAGCGCTAATGTACACTACCCATTACATAAGCAATAGTGTTAGTTGTCATGTTTAGTCGATGTTTCGAATACTGTGACATAATTTGAACATATCTAGTGGAAGATGAAAATTAGTTAGGAGTTGAGTAATCTGAAAAACTCATTACCGGTTAGTGTTAATCGTTTTATGCAAACGTATTTACAAGCATTAAATGTAAACTTATCTGATAGATTAATAGAAGGTGTTTATATTTACGGGTCCATTGCTTTAGGGGCTTTTAACGAAGAGAAAAGTGATATCGATTTTATTGTTTTACTGAAGAGGCCTGTTAATGATCAAGAATTGGAGATCATGAAGGGGATTCATTCCCAAATGTGTAAATCTAATTATGGGTGTCGAATGGATGGGGTATATGTTCAAGTTGACTCTTTAGGGAAAACCAATGAGGAGCTTTCACCGTATCCATATTGTGCAGAAGGAAATCTAAGTATAGGGCATTGGGATGTTAATCATATTACTTGGTGGGTATTAAAACAGCGTGGAATTACTTTGCAAGGGACACCGATTGGTGAATTGGATATCCCTACTAAATGGGAAGACGTCTTGAAAACGTTGAACTATAATATCAATCGTTATTGGTTCAATCATACAAAAGATGTAAGTAACTTTTTATCCGATGAGATGATCGAATTCACAACTACTACAATTTGTAGAATCATTTGCTCACTTGAACAACAACAGATTTTGTCGAAAGACGGAGCAGTAGTAGAATGCTTAAAAATGCTACCGGAAAGATGGCACCCCTTGTTAAAAGAAGGGAATCGAATCCGAACGGAAATAAGTTCAAAGTCCTTCTATGAGAGCGATGTAAGGAGAGCAGAAGAATGTCGAGATTTTGTTTTATATGCACATCAGGTATGTAATGAAAACTATTTTATGGAGGAGTAAGATATGAAAATAAAATTATTAACTCCGCACGATGCTAGTGCTTATTGGGAATTAAGATTAGAGGCTTTACAGCAAAGTCCAGAAGCATTTGGTACAAGCTACGAGGAAGCAGTTCAAAGAAACAATCCAATTGAACGAGTTGCAAATAATCTTCAAACGGAAGGAAACTATACAATTGGAGCATTTGATCAAGACAAACTAGTTGGGATGGTTACACTGTCACAAGAGAGTAGCTTAAAAATGAAACATCGAGCAAACATTCTAGCGATGTACGTGAGTCCTCAAGTTCGGGGTAAAGGCGTTGGGAAAGCTGTCCTTAAAGAAGCAATTCATCAAGCTAAAAGGCTAGAAGGTATGGAGAAACTTAATTTGTCCGTAGTATCTAGCAATGAAGCAGCAAAGAATCTTTATACACAGTTAGGATTTAAAGTTTTTGGCGTAGAAGAAAAAGCTTTAAAAGTGGCAGATACATACTACGATGAAGACCATATGGTATTGTTTTTGAATTAGGTGTACTTACTTAACTAGGGTTAACGATAAATATGCCATTTATCATTCACCTATTCGTTCACTATTCAATAAATTCTCACGTAATAAAGATGTTTCATTAGTTTAGAAAATCCACTAAAGGTTTATCCCTTAGCGGATTTTCTTTGTTTTATCCATTGTATACATGTCAGTAGCAAAAGTGCTGTTATCGCCCCAGCTGTATCGAGCATAACATCTTGAGCAGTCGCTGTTCGACCACTTGTTAACGATTGGTGGAACTCATCAGCAATGGCAAATAGCATTGTAATGATAGTTGCAGTCAGTACCCTAAATTTGAATTTTGGTAATGCGGCGTAAATAGCAAGTGCAATTAGTCCAAAATAAAAAAAGTGAGTACCCTTTCGAATTAAAAATTCAACAAACCGATAGTAGCCACGTTCTTCAATAGAAACTAAAATGCCCCAGTAAGGAATTTGAAATATGGAAAGGAAAGATTCTAGCGGTTTATTTGGTAAGGCTTTTTCCAATGTTGCTACAAGTGACTGCTGTTCTGATGTTTGTCCGGATGAAATGAATACAATGATCAGTAAAAATAGAAGAGGAATGATTTTTTTCATATAAAAACAGTAGCATAAAAGGAGAAAATTTAAAAAGGTTAACGTAAAAAAACGTATAAACGAGAATTTTTTAATTTTGCACATGTGGATAAGTTGTATGGCCATAATGAAGATTGTATCTTTCTAGCTAGAGCGATGTTTTTTCATGTCCAATATAGAGGGGTTATTTAGATAGTTATGGTAAAATGAGATAAAAAATGGGAGGTGCACGAATGGGAATTGAATATGAATTAATATTGACTCGAGAGTTTAAAGCACCGCGTGATGTTGTGTATAAGATGTAGACAGAAGCTGAGCATTTAGAGAAATGGTGGAGTCCTAAAGGATTTGGAATGGAGGTTCATCAGTTTGAGTTCCAACCAGATGGAATCTTTCATTACAGTCAAACCTCCCCAGATGGACAAAAAATGTGGGGTAAATTCGTGTATGAAGAAATGAAGGAGCCCGAAAAATTGAATTT
This sequence comes from Psychrobacillus sp. FSL H8-0483, assembly GCF_038637725.1. Classification (NCBI taxonomy): domain Bacteria; kingdom Bacillati; phylum Bacillota; class Bacilli; order Caryophanales; family Bacillaceae; genus Psychrobacillus; species Psychrobacillus sp. FSL H8-0483. Next base: position 3,857,103 of record NZ_CP152052.1, on the reverse strand, counting down.
CCGAAATACTTTTTCGGATGAGGAAGGTCGTACGATTCGTGCTCCATTTAGCTCTACTTGGCCATTAGAAATTCGTAATACATTAATCTTTGAAGATAATGGGAACCATACAATTGTGAAAGCTGTTGGAGTTCCAGTGAACGCATCAGTGGAAGAACTAGAAGCTTTTAAAGCGATGCATGAGAACATGAAACAAGGTTTCGGTGGCACTTTTGATCAATTAGACAATTATTTAGCGGAAAGAAAAAGAGGTGAGTAATATGACTAAAATTACCCCATTTTTAATGTTCGAAGGAAAAGCTGAAGAAGCAATCAATTTCTACACATCAATTTTCAAGGATTCAGAAATAATTCGTCTTGCTCGTTATGGTGCAGGCGAACCTGGAAAAGAAGGAGAAGTTTCACTAGCAACATTTTCGATTAATGGACAAGAATTTATATGCACAGATAGTTTCGTCCAGCATGCATTCACGTTTACCCCATCGATATCTTTATTTGTGGATTGTGATTCGGAAGAAGAACTTGATGACGCCTATGCAAAGCTTTCGGAAGGTGGACAACTATTAATGCCTTTAGACAAATATCCTTTCAGTAAAAAATTCGGTTGGGTACAAGATAAGTTCGGAGTTTCCTGGCAATTAAATCTAGCCAATTAATCGACAATCGGATAATAACTAGTCATAATCGGATAATAAAACAATAGAATCGGATAATAACTGGTCATCATCGGATAATAAAGCAATACTATCGGATAATACCCGAATAAAATCGGATTATAAATACAAAACAACCGAGGAGTAATTTAATTACTCGTCGGTTGTCCATTCTATTTAATCGGAATCCAAATTTCCGAATAATAATCCGGATTAGACGGATTTTCGTTAGAATACACTTCTAATTCTGGTGTTCCTGCATGCTCGTAGGAGTTCGACGGGAACCATTCAGAGAAAATTTGTTTCCATGTGTCTTGCATTGCATGAGGCATCGGACCATGTACTTCGAATACTACCCATTTCGATGCAGGTATTTCCATTGCTAATAAATTTTCTGGTACGTCACCTACATGATTTGCCCCAATCCAATAATCAATCAGGCTGTTCTCTTTATAATCCTCGTCTGCAACGCAAACTCCTAGCACACCTTTAATTTCGCCATTGTTTAGTTGGCATAATAAATCATCTGTACCATCTGTGTTCACTTCATCCCAGAATACAGGGATACCTTGTGTATTTTCCCCATTTTTGCAATTGTACGTTCTTTTCACACCAACAACTTGAAAACTTTCTTTCTCCATAATTTTGTACTTCATCGGTTCTGCTCCTTTCAAGGTTACCTGGATTATCAGGCGGTTGTATGATTTTAATTTGCCAAGATTCTTTCTTGCTTCACTAGGCGTTATGTTGTGTTGCTTACGAAACGCTTTTGTGAAAGCTTCGGGAGTGTCGTAGCCATATTTGTAGGCGAGTTCAATAATTTTGTTATCTGAATTCATTAGTTCTTGCGCTGCTAATGTTAAACGTCTTCGCCGGATATAGTCTGCAATAGAAATATCAGTTAAAATGGCAAACGTTCGTTGGAAATGAAATACCGAGGAATTTGCTTCTTTCGCAATTCGTTCTATCGTCAAATCATCTAGTAAATGCTCTTCGATATAGTTAATTGCTTGCTGAATTGACTCAACCCAACCCATTGCCCTCACTCCTTGAATTTATTATAAGCAATGCCGATTATCTAATCCTGTCATTTTGTGCTCACTTCGGACTGCTTAGTTAGAAAGAAGAATTTCTACAATTTCCTTTGGCCGTACATCGAATGTAGGGAGATCGTCGATATCCATCCAGATTGGTTCATAGCCACCTCTTGTAACCGAGGTTTGGTTATATTCTTCTCCTGTACCGGTTCCAAAATTACCTCCTATAATATCGGCAAGATAGTAATATTGCATTCCACTATAGTTTAAAACTTTCAGCAATCGCTGAATTCTTACATGTACACCTATTTCTTCATAAGTTTCTCGAATAGCAGTCTGTTCAGGTGTTTCACCCACCTCCATACCTCCACCAGGAAATACATAATAAGTCATATGAGGTTTCGTTCTTTTAATTAACGCAACACGACCATTTTCAATAATAACGGTTGCTCCTCGGTTTCTCATGTCAATTCACCATCCTATGTTTTAAATAGTAGACAGAACATTCTAACTCATACTATGATTAGTATATATTAAACTATCAGTCAATGGGTCCAATTAATCTAAATAATAAGGAGTGTTTAATGTGAAAGAAAATCACAAAAATGAAGTAATGTCTTGGGTTAAAACGATTATCTTCGCATTTGTTGTTGTTTTTGTATGTCGACAATTTTTATTTACTCCTATTACCGTTCAGGGAGAGTCCATGTCTCCAACGTTTGAAGATAATCAAAAAGTAGTAATTAGTAAGACAAGTAAAATAGAACGATTTGATATAGTCGTTTTTAAATCGCCTAACATGAAAGATAACTACATTAAAAGAGTTATTGGTTTGTCGGGTGATAAAATTGAAGTAAAAGACGACGTTCTCTTTATAAATGGAAAAGCATATGACGAACCCTATTTAAAAGCGAATAAAGAAAAAATTCTGTTTGGCCAATTAACAGAGGACTTTACCTTGGAACAAAATACAGAAAGTTCGCGAGTACCAGAAGGCTACTATTTTGTGATGGGTGACAATCGTCTGCAAAGCTATGATAGTAGAATGTTTGGCTTTATCGCGAAGGACGAATTGTTAGGTGAGGTTAAATTGCGAGTTTACCCTCTAGGTCTTTCAAGTATTATCAAATAAAAAAACAACAGTCTAATTTAACAAAGTCGAAAAATAAAGAGGTGGATAAATGGAAATTACTAATATTCAACACAGACCAGAATTATTTGATGACGCGTTAAAGGTATTCTGGGGACAATGGGGAAATGAAAATAACTATAAATTTTATGAAGATTGTATGAAGTATTCAGGTAAAACAGGTGATTCTGTTCCTAGTTTTTATATTGCACTAGAAAATGAGCAGATTATCGCAACTTATGCCATACTGCGAAATGATATTAATAGTCGTCAGGATTTGTTTCCATGGTTAGCATGCTTATATGTAGATCCGTCGTATAGAGAGAAATCAATCGGTGAAAAACTTCTTGAACATGGATTGCAAATAACCAAACAGCTTGGCTATGAAAAGCTTTATTTAGCAAGTGATTTGAATGGTTACTATGAGAAGTATGGTTGGACCCACTCAACTATTACATACTACCCATTTGGGGGTTCGATAAAGGTGTATGAAAAAGCAGTAAAGTAAGAAAGGGTGCATCATATGATTAACGTATTATTCGTTTGTCTCGGAAATATTTGCCGTTCTCCTATGGCAGAAGCTGTGTTCAAACATTTAGTGGAGAAAGAGAACTTGAGCAACCATGTTCAAGTCGACTCTGCAGCAACTAGTTCATGGCATATTGGAGATCCACCGCACCGAGGTACTGTCGCGAAGCTGAACGAATACAACATTTCTTCAAATGGATTAACTGGACGTCAGTTACAGAAGGATGATTTTGAGAACTTTGATTATATAATTGGTATGGATGAAAATAATGTTGGTGATATCCGACAAATGTTCGGGCAGCCAGATCACCCAAAAATTATACGTTTTTTAAATTTAACCAATCATCAAAAAGACGTGCCGGATCCTTACTACACGGGAGATTTTCAGGAAACATATGACCTGGTGAGTGAAGGTTGCCAAGCCCTTTTAGAAAAAATAAAAATGGAACAGGTAGAGCTATCGAGTTGATGGCTTTTTTTGTTATATGTAAAGGGAATATAACATTAAAGGAACCTTGAACCTAAGGAGAAATTAGAGGTGGAGAAATGCCGGTTATAAAACATCAAACGTATATAGATGAACCCATAAATAAGTGTTTTGACCTTGCAAGAAATGTAGCAATTCACACTCAAACTACTGTTAAAACAAACGAAAGAGCGGTTGCAGGTGTCACAACTGGACTGCTCAATTTAGGCGATAGCGTTACTTGGGAAGCAACTCATTTTGGGGTAAGACAGAGATTAACAGCTAAAATTACCGAAATGGTTATACCCTTAAAGTTTACAGATGTAATGATTAAAGGTGCCTTTCATTCCTTTACGCATACTCATGAATTTGTCGAATGTAACAGCGGAACGGTAATGAAGGATACGTTTGAGTATAAAGCTCCTTTTGCTATTATTGGAAGATTAGCAGATAAACTATTTTTAGAAAGATACATGAGAGGCTTTATTATTTCTAGAGCAAACGAGTTAAAAAAGATAGCAGAAATGGACAGATGACATTAACTATAGGGGGGAAGAACTTGGAATTTTTATATTATCAAGAAATACCAGAACCTGATGTTCTAGCTGGAGTAATGGAACTGCATAAGCATGTTTTTGAGGGAGCAGAGCTAGGTTTAGAGAAGTTAGTGGAGAAAAAGAATTTAATTACCTTAGTTGCAAGAGAGAATGGGCAAGTAGTAGGTTTTAAGATTGGATATGAATTCAAGGATCACACATTTTATAGCTGGCTAGGCGGCGTCCATTCCGATTATCGTGGAAAGGGAATAGCATCCGAGCTGATGCGACGGCAGCACGAACTAGTAAAGACTTTAGGTTATAAGAAAGTTCGAACTATTTCTCGAAACATAAGAAGAGAGATGCTCCTATTAAATATTAAAGTTGGTTTTGATGTAATCGAAACTTTTACGAGTGAAAAAGGGAAGCATAAGATTATTTTGGAGAAAACAATAAGGAAAGATTAAAATGGATAGCATATAGTTTATTAATTATTATTATATGCTTATAAATATAAGTAAAGATAGAAAAAATACATGAAAATTTCATGTATTTTTTTGTAATTTACAGAGTATTTTCGTCTTTATATTATCCTAATATTAATGGATATAGAATATTTTCACTTTTATATGGTATTTATTACAATTAAAAATTGTTTATATTATCTGAAAGATGTGATTTAATTTTGAAGGGGTAACAGTATTTAAAGCAGTTACAAAAACAAATAGTACATAGTGTTTGTTCCATTTGTATCTTTCTTTAAAGTTATATTAGAAAATTAAATAATGGGAACGGAGAAATGTAGAATGGGATTTTTACGAAATTTAAAGGTTACTCAAAAATTGTTGGTGTTAATAGCAATTGGTGCGTTAGCCTCATTATGTATTGGAATAACAGGATTTAAATATGTGAAAGAAATGGCCGGAAAATCAGAGATGGTATTTAACGAATTGTTGAAACCAACTAAATGGCTTGGTGATGTACAATATGAAAACGGAAGAATTGATAACGCCCTATTGAGTTTAACTTTAACTGATGATGAAACTGAAAATACACAACTGAAAGAAGATATAAATGCTTCTATTGAGATTATTATTAGTCAAATGGATCAGTACAGAGCGCTTGATTTATTTGATCGTGAAAGAGAAGCTTTAGAGGAATACGATCGTAGTGTAGCTGATTTAGCAGCATTAAGGGATCAAATGATTGCATATTCTATGAAAAATGAAAATGCAAAAGCATATGAGATTTATAAAAATGAAGTGAGCCAAAAAAGAGAGCAAATCGATGAGATATTAGTGACTCTTCAACAATATAACCTCGAATATGCGAAAGAAACTAATCAACAAAACGAGAAAGATATTAACACGGCAACAATAATATTAATTGCTATTTTAATCATTGGTATAGCTATTTCGATTTTCATGGGTCTCGTTATTATGAAAATGATTGTGAAACCGACTAATGAAATAAAAGAACTTCTTTCAAAAGCTGAGGAGGGAGATTTTACCGTTCAAGGAAGTTATCAATCGAAAGACGAGCTTGGAGCATTAACAACATCTTTTAACAAAATGATTAGTGGGGTTAGAGAAATTATTCAAACGGTTGCAGAGACGTCACAACAAGTAGCGGCAGCATCTGAGGAGCTTACTGCTAGTGCTGAGCAAACTTCAGCTGCTACGAATCACGTTGCTTCTGCTATTGAAGAAATTGCGACGGGAGCAGAATATTCTACAACTAAATTAGAGAAAAATTCAAGTGAATTACAAGACGTTTTAAAAGGTATTAACGTAATTGCAGATGGTTCGAGTCAAGTTTCTGAGCTAGCTAGAGAAACCTCAAGAGAAGCAGAAGAAGGAAATAAGATCGTCGAAGAAAACCTATTTCAAATGAGCAATATTCAAGCGTCTGTTCAGAAGTCACATGAAGTTATTTCTTCTCTGTCCCATCGTTCTAATGAAGTAGGGCAAATTTTAGATGTAATTAATGATATTGCAGCCCAAACAAATTTACTGGCGCTAAATGCAGCAATTGAAGCTGCACGAGCAGGTGAGCATGGAAAAGGTTTTGCAGTTGTTGCAGACGAAGTAAGAAAGCTTGCAGAACAATCCTTGTCTTCAACAAAATTAATTGCAGAAATTATTACCAGTATTCAATACGATTCAGGCCAGTCAGTACAGTATATGGGTGAAGTAATGAAGAATGCTAAAGAGGGTATGGAAATTACTACAGAAACAGCAAATAAATTTGTGAAAATACTGGAAAAAACGAGAAGTATTACTCCTCAGATTGAGGGAATTACGTCAACAGTTAAAGACATTGCAGGGAATATACAATCTGTATCTGATGTTGCAGAAGAGCTTGCTGCATTTGCTCAGGAAAATGCTTCTAGCTCAGAAGAAGTTGCCGCATCAACAGAACAGCAATTAGCTTCTATGGAAGAGATCAGTAGCTCTTCTAAATCTTTAGCGCAAATGGCCGAAGAATTGAACGAGTTGGTTGGTAAATTTAGAATTTAAATTTTATAAAAATGTTGATCAGGGGCTATCCAATAAGCCCATAAATTGAAGCAGGTGTAGAAAAACGAGTCTTTTTCTACACCTGTTTTTTGTATACTTTTCAGAGATGGTCCCTTTTCCAATGTTTTGATTTCTGTTCCAGACGGACGCTTTCCGCGGGCATGGCTTCAGTCTCCTCGTCGCTTTCGCTCCTGCGGGGCCTTCAGCTCATGCTATTCCCGCTGGAGTCGCCGTCTTTCACTACAATCAATTGCCTACAAAAAATAGTAGGTTAAGTCACTATGACTTTAGGGACAGCCCCTTTTCCTTTAATGAGAATTGTGACAAGTGTATATGGTATTCTAGAAATATAATTGATGGTAAGTGGAAAGGATAATATGGAAATTTGTTCGGGGTATTCTTTAGCAAATAAAGAGCAATCTGTCCATACCATGATTTATTCCAAGTGAAATAGAGGAATTACATTCAATAGCTAGAAGTAGTTTAAAAGAAGCTGTGTAAATAAACAAATTTCTGAAGGGGGTACAAAGAATGGCTAAATATGAGCAAAAGACGAAGGAAACCGATCATGATGTTGTAGAATTTATTGAGAAATTGGAAAGTCCGAAAAAACGAGAGGATGCTTATAAGCTTCTAGAGATTTTTGAGGAGACGTCTGGTTATGAGGCTAAAATGTGGGGACCAAGCATTATAGGTTTTGGGTCGTATCATTATAAGTATGCGTCAGGTCACGAAGGAGATGCGCCGCTAGTTGGTTTCTCTCCAAGAAAAGCGAAAGTTAGTTTGTATTTTGCAACAGGTGATACGTCGCGTGAAGAAAGTCTAAAGCGATTTGGGAAGTATACTTCAGGGAAATCATGTGTCTACATTAATAAAGTAGATGATATTGAAGTAGATGTTTTAAAAGAAATGATTACACAATCTATTTCGTTTCTACAAAATTTATATCCTAATAACTAATAAATATTGGAAGTTAATGTATTAATTTTGCTACTTAATACGAATTTAATGTATAATGTTACAGTAAAATTCAAAGAAGAAACTTAATCGAAAGAGAGTGGGACTTTATGGGTCGTAAGTGGAATAATATCAAGGAAAAGAAAGCTTCCAAAGACGCAAATACTAGCCGTATTTATGCAAAATTTGGACGTGAAATATATGTAGCTGCAAGACAAGGTGAACCAGATCCTACCTCCAACCAAGCATTAAAAGTAGTATTAGAACGTGCGAAAACGTACAGTGTGCCTAAGCATATTATTGATAAAGCGATTGAAAAAGCAAAAGGTGGATCAGAAGAAAGCTATGACGAGCTTCGTTATGAAGGCTTTGGTCCAAGCGGTTCAATGGTAATCGTGGACGCGTTAACAAATAACGTAAACCGTACTGCATCCGATGTACGGGCTGCATTTGGTAAAAACGGTGGTAACATGGGTGTCAGCGGTTCAGTTGCTTATATGTTCGACGCGACTGCTGTTATTGGTTTAGAAGGAAAAACAGCTGACGAAGTGTTAGAGCTTTTGATGGAAGCAGACGTGGATGCTCGTGACATCATAGAAGAAGAGGATTCTGTTATCGTTTATGCAGAACCAGATCAATTCCATGCAGTGCAAGAAGCGTTAAGAGCTGCTGGAGTTACAGAATTTACAGTAGCTGAGCTAACAATGCTTGCTCAAAATGACATCTCATTGGATGCAGATGCTCAAGCACAATTCGAAAAAATGATCGATGCAATTGAAGATTTAGAAGATGTTCAACAAGTTTACCACAACGTAGACTTAGGAGAATAATAGAGATACAGCCTTGGACTTCGGTTCGAGGCTTTTTTTATTGGGATGACGAATTTAGTTATATTAAACCAATATAAGTAAAAGATGGAACTAAAAAAAGTGTAAAACGTCCAATATTTTATAAAGAGGTGGTTTCGTTTTGAAAAAGTACTTATTTTCTTTTGGAATTGTTTCTATTTTAAGTGTTTCGATTTTATTCCCAGCGAAAACGCTAGCATCTTGGGCATATTCCTTTGTTGTTTGGGATGGATATGTGTATGTCATAACGAATGAAACGGTAAATGAGGTAGATGAAGAAATTGGTCATGTGACGAAGTATTCCGATAGGGAGGGGACATACTCAGGCAACTTTTCAAATGTCTTTCCGAAAGGTACTAAGTATTATTCAATCGTTGGGGTAAGTACAGATGAAGCTATATCGGTAGAAGATGGAAATGGAGCGTATATAAAAGCAAACAGAAGTGGAGAATATGCTGGCAATAAAAACGATAGATGGACAGTTAGTTCTACAATTATTATTGTGTGGATTTTAATATTTGTAATCATTGCTATGATGGGGATTTACTATATTAATAAAAGGAGAGGTTAACTTGATAAATGAATATCCAAAGCATATTATTGCAGTTTCTGCTTATGTCACGAATGAAAAAGGGGAAGCTTTATTAGTTCAAACGCATTGGAGATCGGATACTTGGGAACCCCCTGGAGGTCAAGTGGAGATGGGTGAACCTTTAGATCAGGCAGTGTGCAGAGAAGTGCTAGAAGAGACAGGTATTAACGTACGACCTTTAGGCATTACTGGCGTGTATTATAATGCAACAAAACATATTTTATCAGTGGTTTTTAAAGCGGAATATATTAGTGGAACTTTGAAGGTCCAACCGGAAGAAATTAAAGAAGCGCAGTTTATTAAGTTAACAGTGGACAATATAGACCAGTTCATCACACGTCCAAATATGAAGTCTCGAACGTTAGATGCAATGAGATCTGAGAATTTCATTCCTTATGAAACATGGGAAACAACCCCATACAATTTACTTGGAAGATTAGAATAGTGGAAAGAGAGGTTTTCTATGAAGAAACTACTTACATTTATTTCTATACTTTTATTTTTAATGGGTTGTAGTAATAACGAAAATGAGGCTCAGTTGACTAGAGTGGATGTCTTTGAAGTAACTGAAGGTGGAGATTTTGAAGATGAAATGATAATTGCCAATCAGGATTCAATAGAAGTATTATCGCAAGTGTTTGAGCAAATAGAATGGGAACAAAATGTAAAAGCAGAGATGTCGAGAATCGAAGATATAAAAACGATTTTGTTTATGGAAGTTGATGAGAATATGCCGGAGCGGTTAGTGGAATACTATATTTGGTTTGAAGGAAATGGAACTTCGACCTTTATAGATCGTGATACTAACTCGCTTGGAAAACTAAATGAAGAAGGCACGGATATATTAAAAAGTGAATTCGAAAAGAAATAAAATAATAGAAAAAACAGCCTCTCCATTTTTCTGGAAAGGCTGTTTTTCTTAGTGTGTGGCTGAATTTTTTCTTCGATAATTCCACTGTTGGTATTGGAATCGCACAAAACATCCAATGCAAAACCCAAGGATTGCAACAAGTGCAGCTAGACCGACCATAACTGTTGCGATATTAAATAGTACTGACCAATTCAATAAAAAACTTATGCTTGCAACGAATAAGAAGCTGATTGCTAGCCATTGGTTAAATCTTAACTGAGCGTAATCTTCTTGGATATATTCATTTGCGGGTTTAGATAAGAATTGTTTTACTATAACTAAAATTGGGTGAAACCCAATTAATAAGCTGGAAAGGTTTGCGATAAGTGGAATGAATAGTATCCACGCTGATTGTGTAATAAGAGCAATGATAACCGACAATACAATCGTCCATTGATTTGTCATGACTAGAGGTTTTGGAATTGTTTTCATTTTAAAACCTACTTTTCTTATTGGATTTATTTTATTATATATTCCATGCTAAGAAATGTAAATAAAAATGAAACTGAATATGAAAATGGCTACCTAAGGAAGGTAGCCATTTTCATGATCTAATTTGTCATCATGCCGATATGAGCCTTCCTCTACTTAGAGAAGGCTCATATCGAACAATCAATTAGTTAAACAAATTGGAGAAAAATGAAGGGAGTAGATATCCTTAAGATTGTTTTTCAAATTCACAAATATCGATCCATTTCTGTAAAGACAAAATCACGTCCTTGAAGGCTATTCCATTTGCAGTTAGCTCATATTCTACTTTTTTTGTCGAGGAATCTAGTAGTTTTTTATTGACTAATTTGGCGTTGACTAAATCGTTTAGTCTTTCCGTAAGTAATCTGTCAGAAATACCGGGTATATTTGTTAGAATTTCATTATAGCGTTTGGAGCCCGATAATAGTGTGTAAATGATCATCCCCATCCAACGTTTACCTATAAATTCAATTGCTTGATGATAGTTACTGCATATATGTGAATCACTCGGTCTATCCAATAAAAAAACCTCCATTAATTCTTTAGTTTTCTTTTATTGTAGCATACAGGCTTTTTTTATTGACGAATAAACTTACTAATGGTAAGATTCTTTGGGTAAATAAACTTACTAATAGTAAGTTTCAGGAGGGATAATATGTCGACAGAAAAAGATTCAGAACTATATACTGTTATGCATGCTAGAAAATCAGTGAGAGTGTACGATCCTAATTATAAAATTTCACAGAAAGATTTGGAGGAAATTATTCAAGAGGCGACAACTGCACCTTCCTCTAGTAACCTTCAAGCATGGAAATTCATTGTCATTCAAGATGACAAAACAAAAAAAGAACTTCGTACGATAGCGAATAATCAAGAACAAGTTGAAACATCTTCGGCAGTTATTGCAGTATTAGGAAATGCGGAGATGTATAAAAATGTTGAACAAATATATACTCAAAATGTAGAAGAAGGCTATATGGATGAAGCCACAAAGGATCTAATGATTAACAATACAAATCGCACTTATCCTTTTGCTTCTATGGAAACAAGAAAAAATATCGCTACTTTTGATGCAGGTCTAATTTCAATGCAATTGATGTTAGTTGCAAAAGAAAAAGGATTCGACACCGTAACGATGGGTGGATTCGATAAGGTGAAATTTGCAGAAAGATTCGAACTACCTGAGCACATTTTTCCGATAGTACTTATTGCCATTGGAAAAGCGGCTGCGCCAGCATACGGTTCATCACGTTTACCACTAAAGGATATCGTTCAATTTATTTAAATTATTTATCTGGATAGTAGATGTACTTACCTAAAAAAACTCTAAGTGAATCAATTTCATAATTCTAATTTACATGAAAAAACACGAACGATACTAAAGGAATATATATTTTACACGGAATAAAGTATATTTGATTTCCGTGGGGTGAGCGATAAGCCATCACCGCCTGCCGCTTCAATCAACGAAGTGATAAATGTTCGTATTTTAATGACAAAGTACTATTTATGAAATTAACTCAATTTAAAGTTTAAAATTTCAATATATCCGCTATTTCCCGGGAAATTGACAAATCGAGACTAAAATCAACAAAAAAGAAAGCTATCCTTTTGCCTTAGGATAGCTTTCAATTTTACTTTTCCTTGAAACTGTTAATCTGCTTTGTCAGTGAAATAAATTTTTTGTCCAACTCACTGTATTTAAGATCATTTTTTTTCAAGTAGCTAAGTTCACCTAACACGGCTTGTAGCTCAGTTTCTAATTTCAATAATTCTTTTTCGAGGGATGATTCTTTGTATTTATTCATCCATTCTTTGTAGTTCATTTCAACTTTTCGAATGGTTTTATTTTCAAAAATGAGCATTTTATTTGTAAGCTTTTCTAAAAAGTATCGATCATGCGTCACTAATAATATAGTGCCAGGATATGTGGAGAGGGTTTTCTCCAATTGCTCACGAGAAGGTAGATCTAAATGGTTTGTTGGTTCATCTAAAAGTAAAACGTCCTTTTGACTTAACATAAACTCCATTAGTTTTAACTTTACACGTTCTCCCATACTCATTGTTTGAATAGGACGAGACCAGTGATCTTTAGAAAACCCTAAATTCATCATAAGTGTCTGAAGTTGACCCCTTTTGTCAAAATCAGTTGGTCCAAAAAATTCAAAAGGTGTTTTTTCCTCTGGTAAGTCAAATACGGTTTGTCGTAAATAACCAATATTCATCGCTTCCGATTTCCAAAGCTCTCCTTGTACGCTTTCTTCTCCGAGCAACATACGGAAAAATGTCGATTTGCCACTTCCATTAGGACCTAGAAGTCCAATACGTTCTTGAGACTGAACTGTGAAGGATGCATTTTGGAATAGTAGCTGATCTTCGAAGCTTTTACACATATTTTGGGCTTCTATTACGCGTTTTCCTTTTTTCTTATTTCCCTCAATAGAAAAATTGACTTCTCTTTCTTGTTCGGGTTTATCTATTGTATTTTTGGAGAGCTCGAGTTCTAGTCGTTTCTTTTTAGAACGAATTTGAACATCCATTTTCTTCGCCTTAACTCGATAATATTCTTTATTGAACTCATGTTTTGTCGAATCGGCATGTGCTTTAGACGACCAGTTTCGAAGCTCTGTTATTTGCTTCTCCACTTGAAGCATTTTAGATTGTTGTGCATCATAAAGTCTTTGTTGCGTAAGCTTTGCTTCTTCTTTTTTTTGTCGAAATTCAGAATAATTCCCTGCATATACAGCTAATTTTTTATTTTCAACTTCCCATATCCAATCAGTTACTTCATCCAAGAAATAACGATCATGAGATACTAAAATAATCGTTCCAGGATAGGAGTTAATTTGTTTTTTAAGGAAAGATAAACTTTCTTGATCTAGGTGATTAGTTGGTTCATCTAATAAAAGAAGCTGAGACTTCTCTGCAAACACTCGAGACAATCTTCTCTTCATTTTTTCTCCACCACTTAAGTTGATGAACTCGCGCCCATGGGGGACGGACCATTTGCTAAAGTACGTCCATTCATCCTCCATATAATCGGATTTACTAAATTGTTCATCTTCTTGTTTAAAGTAACCGATGGAAGGTGTATTACCGAACCATTCTATTTTCCCACTAGAGGGCAGTGTCTCATTTGCTAGGATAGAAAGAAGTGAGGACTTTCCTTCACCATTTCCTCCTACAATGCCTATTACTGTACCTGTGACTATGTCTGCTTTTATATTTCCTAAAATAACTTTATCTCCAAATGTGATACATATATCTACTAACTTACCGTGTAATGTCATACAATCCTCTCCCTTTGGAGGAATAAAAAAATCCCTCCGAATTGAATCGGAAGAATCGCTGACCATTAAATGAATACGAAAAAACCACTACAAATTCAGAGCATTGTAGAGAATTATCCGTATTAAATTGAAAAATGGGCAGACTAATCCTATTTCCGATTTCGTAAAGTTTTTAATTTGTTACTGCGAAAATGGATCGCAGAAAAACTTCTACTGAGAAATAAGATTATAAGTCCATTGTCCACCCATCGTCCCTTCAAATATGTTATCTGAATTATACCACATATCTTTCTGATTGTTACAAAAATATTACGGGTGCCTGGCACCAGTAACAATGTTGTTTAAAGACATAGGATTTATTTGCTAATAGTGTGAAAATATATAATTTTTAAATACAAATTAATGAAATGCATTATAATTCGTGATTTTTTATAATAATTCGTATACAATAAGGACATATTTTGAGGAGGTATGGAGAATGAAACAACTTGATGCGTATGAAATTATTTCGTATATTCAACATGCAAAAAAATCAACACAAGTGAAGGTATACATAAAAGGAAATGGCATTGATCAGCTTTCCTTTGGTGAACATACTAAGGTATTTGGTGAAGGAAGTTCTCTTGTATTATTCGGAGAGTGGTCTGAAATAGAACCATTACTAAATGAACATAAAAATAAAATTGAAGACGTAGTTGTGGAGAATGAAAGCAGAAATTCTGCTATTCCACTTTTAGATTTGAAGGGTATCAATGCTCGTATCGAACCTGGTTCAATTATTCGTGATCAAGTGAGTATTGGGGATAACGCTATAATTATGCTTGGTGCAGTTATCAATATCGGTGCAGTTATTGGTGAAGGTACGATGATCGATATGGGAGCAATTCTGGGTGGTCGTGCGACTGTCGGGAAAAACTGTCATATCGGTGCAGGAGCAGTGCTTGCTGGTGTGATTGAGCCACCATCTGCAACTCCAGTAATCGTAGAAGATGACGTTTTAATTGGTGCAAATGCAGTAGTGCTAGAGGGTTGTCGAGTTGGTAAAGGATCCGTTGTTGCAGCTGGAGCAGTTGTGACCAAGGATGTTCCTCCGTACACAGTAGTTGCTGGAACACCTGCTAAAGTAATCAAAGAAATTGATGATAAAACAAGATCTAAAACAGAAATCATGCAAGAACTACGTCAACTATAAGAGGTGGCAGATGAAATCTTTACTCGATATTCGCCGTGATCTCCATCGTATACCTGAACTTGGTTTTCAAGAAGTAAAAACACATGCTTATCTATTAGAACAAATTAATGCCCTACCACAGGAAAGACTAACCATATTGACGTGGAGGACAGGAATTGTTGTGAAAGTAGAAGGTATTCAAGCAACAAAGACAATTGGTTGGCGTACAGATATAGATGGATTACCAATAAAGGAAGCAACAGATCTTCCTTTTACATCGGAGCATGCAGAAAAGATGCATGCTTGTGGACATGATGTGCATATGACAGTGGCGTTAGGTCTCTTAAGAACTTTCACGATGAATCCAATAAATGATCATGTCGTATTTCTTTTTCAGCCAGCGGAAGAAGGACCAGGCGGAGCTTTTCCAATGAAAGAATGGTTGAAAAAAGAGCATCCCAAACTTATGCCTGATCAAATATTCGCATTCCATATTGCACCTGAGTATCCCGTAGGAACTGTTGCAACTCGACCAGGTTTGTTATTTGCCAATACATCTGAGCTTTATATTGATTTGATTGGAAAAGAAGGCCATGCAGCATACCCACATCAATCGAGAGATATGTCGATTGCTGCTGCAACACTTCTATTGCAATTACAAACGATTGTAAGTAGAATGTTGAATCCAATGGAGCCAGCGGTTGTAACTATTGGGAAAATGACTTCAGGTACGGTTCAAAATATTATTTCAGGGAAAGCACGGTTAGAAGGTACATTGAGAACGATGGATGCAGAGACAATGACGATTATTAAGCAAAAGATTGAGTCATTATGTCGGGCTACTGAAATCGCATTCGATTGTGAAGTTCAACTTGATTTTGGTTTTGGCTATTATCAAGTGAAAAATGATGCAACATTGGCAAATGAGTTTTTAGCATTTGCAGAGGAAGATGCATCGACTATAGCTATTTTATGTGACGCAGCGATGACAGGAGAAGATTTCGGTTTCTTCCTGCAAGAAATTCCAGGAGTATTATTTTGGGCAGGAGTAGATTCTCCTTATGGCTTACACCATGCCAAGCTAAATCCGGATGAAGCAGTCATTGATTATCTTGTCCCATTCGTAGAATCCTATTTTCGTATGCTTTCAAATAAATAAAAAGAAGAGCAGCCTTGAGGCGGCTCTTCTTTTTTTGTGGAATAATCCTGAAAGTAACAAACTTACTCGCGAAAACGACAAACTAGACCATGAACACGATAAATAAACCTACCAAAGCGACAAACCAAAATCTATATCAATTAATCCACAAGCTGTACTTGGTAATCCTTAAACCAAATATGCATCTGCGCCAAATATGCTAATAGTTGTGGTCCTGACATCAATTGACCAAACCATGGAACTTTAAAAGCATCTCCATTCGTTTCAATTAAATTAGAAAGGCGCTTCGCATCAAATAGTTCATGAAGAATGGAATTTTTATCTAGCAATTGTTCCTTAAGCATACTTTGGACTTTCTCTGAGTAAACAGGATTATGCGTTTTAGGATAAGGGCTTTTTTTACGATATAGTACGTCTACTGGAAGAATCCCAGTAAGAGCTTTTCGTAAGATTCCTTTTTCTTGATTGCCAACCATTTTATAATCCCACGGAATATTCCATGCGTATTCTACTAAGCGATGATCTGCAAATGGTACTCGTACCTCTAAGCTGGCACCCATACTCATGCGATCTTTCCGATCCAATAAAGTTGTCATAAACCAAGTCATATTCATATAAAAAAGTTCACGCCGTTTAGCGTCCAGTGCAGATTCACCGAATAATTGAGGAGTCTCTGCAATAGTAGTTGCATATGCATGTTGAACGTAGTCATCTATGTGCAGCTTCTTTTGCCAGCTATCATTAAGTAGAGAATTTCGTTCATTTTTGGAACGTATCCAAGGGAATCCGTTTTCGAAATGACCTACTTGATGAAACCAGGGGTAACCACCAAAAATTTCATCTGCACATTCGCCAGATAATCCAACGGTGAAATCCTGTTTTATTTCTTTACAGAACCAAAGTAAGGAGGAATCAATGTCCGCCATTCCTGGAAGATCCCGAACGTGTACAGCTTCAGTTAAGTAGTCGACTAGTTGGTTTTGACTAATGATGGAATAGTGGTGAGTGGTATTTAAATTACTAGATGCTTTTTGAATCCAAGGGCGGTCGTCACTTGGCTGAAAAGCGTTCCCCTGAAAGTGCTGTTGATTGTTTTCATAATCAATGGAATAAGTATGGAGAGGTCCTTTAGCATCTTTGGCATATGCACTTGCTGCGATAGCTGTGATGAGGCTAGAGTCTAGACCTCCTGAAAGGAATGTGCAAAGGGGTACGTCTGATACGAGTTGACGCTCCACAGCATCTGTTACGAGGTAACGTACTTTTTCAGCAGTTTCATCTAAGGAGTCTGTATGCTCCTTACTTTCTACATTCCAATAACGCCAGATGCGAAGACCATTACGAGAAAAAGTGAGAGCATGAGCTGGTCGTAATTCCTGGATTCCTTCATAAACACCCAGTCCAGGGGTGCGTGATGGGCCTAAGCCGATTATTTCCGATAATCCTTCTCTGGTAATGTTCGTTGGAACATCTGGGTGAGCAAGAAGTGCTTTTAATTCAGAGCCAAAAAGAAACCCCCCATTTCTTTCTGTGTAAAAGAGTGGTTTGACACCCAAACGATCGCGCGCAATAAAAACCTTTTGTTCTTGTTCATCCCAAATGGCAAAAGCAAAAATCCCATTGAAATAATCTACACATTTTTCTTTCCATTCAATATAAGAGGTCAATAAAACTTCTGTGTCCGAATGTCCTGAAAAAGTATGACCCCGTTTTAATAATTCCTTCCGAAGGTCTTCGGTGTTGTACAATTCCCCATTATACGAAAGGGTATATTGGATCGACTGAAAAATTTTTACCATAGGTTGCTTCCCGCCAATGGGATCGACGACTGTTAATCGTCGGTGACCAAGTAATGTATGTGCACTGCTCCATATATTGTTGTCATCTGGCCCACGTTTCTTTAATGTTTCCGTCATTTTTTCAACAGTTGACGTTTCGTTTCTTAAATCCTTATTAAAATGAATCCATCCAGTAATTCCACACATTTATTCGCATCCTTTCTTTCATGGATTTATTTTATGCAAGAAGTTCCAGGTTGAATCAAAAAAAACAATCGTGAAAGGGTATCCCTGCACGATTGTTTGACGTAGTCATGTTAGATTTTAAATTTATTAATTTCTTCTTGAATCATCATTGCACCTTGGCTAAGTGATTTAGCAACTTCACTAATTTCATGGATGCCTGTAGTCTTTTATTAAGTTGTTACCTTTAAAACAGTTTTGATTTTTTGTATAATGCCTCCCGAACTATACGTTAGAACGCTGCGTTTGTAGAAGGATAGACTGATCAAGAACAATACTATTACGGTACCAACTAAAATGAGCATGGATAACATTGGTTCAAACGACGAGATATCGGTTGCTCCGATACGAAGGGGCATTACCATTCCAGATGTAAAGGGAATGTATGAGAATACTTTGATAAGCATCGTATCAGGACTAGACATTCCTGCAATTAACACGTAGAACCCTAGAATCCCTACTAACATAGCGGGCATCATTGCTTGGCTAGATTCCTCTACTTTGGAAACAAGAGAACCTAGTAGTGCACCTAAAATTAAATAAAGGAGAATGGTTATCAGTAAAAACGAAACAGCATAACCAATGTATACAAAGGATAGCTCTTGACTAATTTCTATCACAATATCCCATTTGGAACCGCCGTCAATGAACAAAAATAATAATCCTTGAATCAGAAGTAACGCCCCAATTTGTGTAATGGCAAGCAAGAAGGTCCCAGTTAATTTGGCCATGAAATGCGTAGCTGGTTTTACACTTGCAAGTAATACTTCTAATACTCGCGACCCTTTTTCAGACGCTACATCTGTTGTAATCATGGATAAAAATGTCATGACAAATGAGTAAATTAAAAATCCAACTAAGAAAGAAGCGCCCATTCCAGCTGCTTTTTCATTTTCACTTTTTCCAGTTGTAGATTGCTCGTTTAGGTTTTTCATTGAAATAACTGTTTCGGATTGAAGAATTTTATCAGCTTGCTCTGCAGTAAGATTCAGTTGCTGTACTTCATACAATTTACCCGCATATTGAAGTGTAGAAGACAAGCTCTGTTGATTGTTAAATGTCAGTGGTTCGAAGGTAGCGATTTCTGCAGCTAGAGAGTTGTCTTGGTCTTTGATGAAAATAGCTGCGGCGTAATCACCTTCCACTACTTGTTGCTCTACTTCTGCTATTTCTGCAGATGGAAATGTAAACTCTAGGTCATTGTTCGATTCAAACAATGCTTCAATATCAGCATCTGTTTCGTTAATCAAGGCAATTTGAAGTGCTTCATCTTCAAAAAATGCTGCTTTTATATCTGACCAAAACATAACTCCGCTAATTACAGCGATATACAGGAAGATGGAAAGGATAAATGATTTTGCTTTTACTTTTTGAATATATAGCTGTTTGACTAGAAGCCAGAATTTAGACATGTGTACCACCGACCTTATCTTTGAATATTTCATCTAATGTCAAATAATCTAAGCTGAACTTCTCGATATATTTCCCGTTAGAAACAAAGTCAAAAATAGACTGTGCGTTTGATTCATTCGTTAAAGTAAGGGTATATTGATCTTTCCCAATGTGTATATTCTGCACACCATCTAATTTTTCAAGAACTTCCATTGGGACATCTGTTCGAATGGTCAATTTCGTTTTCCCATATTGTTTTTTCAAATCTAATAAACTACCGGAAAATAAAGAGACTCCTCGCTTCAATAAACAAAGATGGTCACAAAGCTCCTCAACATTATCCATTTGATGACTTGAAAATAAAATGGTCGTACCTTTTTCCTTTAACTCTAAAATCGCAGTTTTTAATAAATCCTTATTGACAGGATCCAGTCCACTAAATGGCTCATCTAATATGAGAAACTCCGGTTGGTGGATAAAGCTCGCGATAAGCTGTACTTTTTGTTGATTTCCTTTTGACAATGTTTCTGCTTTTGCTTTTCGCTTATCTTCTAATTCAAAACGTTCAATCCAGTAATTTACTTCTTTTCGTAAATCCTTACGTAGTTTCCCTCTTAGTTCACCGAAGAAATACAATTGATCTTCCACTGTCATGGAAGGAAATATGCCTCGTTCCTCTGGTAAATATCCGAGAACATCTCGGTTAATGGAATTAATATGTTTCCCATTCCACATAATTGTACCCTCAGTCGTTTCCTGAAGATCTAAAATCATACGAAACGTAGTTGTTTTGCCGGCACCGTTTTGTCCGATCAATCCAAAGATTTCACCTTTTTCAATGGTGAAAGATAGATTATCGACGGCCACAAAGTCTTGATATCTTTTAGTTACTTGATTGATAGATAACGTCATATGTAGGCTCCATTCTATGATTTTTTGCTCACCCTCATGTATACGTTTTAATTGGGGGAATGTTTCAAATTTTTATGTAACGTTTTTTTTAGAGGAACGTCTAAATTAAAGATATGCCAAAAAGAGGGAGCGAGACGATGAAGAAAATAAGTATATTAGTAATGGTATTATTAGTAGCATTGATGGGTGATTACTCATCAGTAAGCGCACAAAGTGGGGATGAAAAAATGGATAGTACGAATTATGTCCAATTTTCAGGA
This sequence comes from Psychrobacillus sp. FSL H8-0483, assembly GCF_038637725.1. NCBI lineage: Bacteria > Bacillati > Bacillota > Bacilli > Caryophanales > Bacillaceae > Psychrobacillus > Psychrobacillus sp. FSL H8-0483. The sequence continues at coordinate 3,836,252 of NZ_CP152052.1, read as the reverse complement.
GTCATCACTGATGTGAAAACAAATGACGACAAAGTTATTTTAACAGTGGAAACGAAGGAAAAGGAACCAGTCATCACCCTATTTACCTTAACAAACGATACACTTTTGTTTAATAGTGGTACGGCAAAAACTGTGAAAAAAGAAACGTTCCAAAAAGGGCAAGAAATTGATGCGTATTTCGATAAACTTAAACCGATGATTCTCATTTATCCAGCACAAATTACCCCGGAATTAGTAATTGTTCACGATCAACAACAACTAGGTTTTGTAAAAGTAGGAAAGTTCGATAAAAACTTTGTTAGTTTAGATAATGAATTGAAGCTAAATATTGCAAAAGAAACTGCTTTAGTAAATGAAAAAGGCGAAAAAATTGGACAAGAAGACTTAAGTGGCAAGGAACTCGTTGTATTTTATACAATTACAACAAGGAGTATTCCACCCCAAACAACACCGAGTAAAATTGTAGCGCTCAACTATCTTTCAAACGAAATGAAAGAAGTTCAAACGATAATTGAAAATGATCATTTTATGCAAAATGGAGTGAAAATGATTCCACTGCGTAAAGTAGCAGAAGAACTTGGCTATAAAGTACAATCTAATTCAAAACATAATGGAGCATTAGTAACGATAGGGAATAGCTCTTTTTCTATTACACGTGGTGAAAAAACGTATAGTTACAATAAGAGCTTGCGACAATTCGTAGAAAAACCGGTATTAAAGAACAATAAAACATATGTATCTGAAGACTTTTTAGACTTATTGATTCAACCATAAAAAAATCCCGTCCAACTCGAAGTGAGGAGGACGGGAATTTTTTAGTTTTTGGTCAAATGATCCTGAGCGAGATCTTTAATACAAAAACCTCCACAAATAGAAAGTCGCGTACGCTTCCCAGCCATTCCATGGTTGAGCGAGTTGCAATATTTCTTCTTTCAAAGGCTTTTGCTCAGATCCGGTCACATGCTTAATCGCATTATGTAGGCCGACATCATCTATCGGAAATGCGGAAGGATATCTTAAGCAACGCATTAGCACATAGTTAGCCGTCCAAGGACCAATACCACGAATCTTCGTGAGCATTTTCTCTGCTTCTTTTACATCATTTGTTTCTAGGAGCATTTCTTTTGTAAGGAAACCCAGTTGTATTAATTTCGCAACATCTATTAAGTACTCACATTTTTTCACGGTCATCTTTAAATCTGCAAGATCTTCTACAGTGAGTTTCGCAATGTCATTAGGAGTTGGGAATAACCAATATTGATGTCCTTCCAATTCAATGGATCGCCCAAATGTTTCGACCAAACGTCTCTTTAAGGTGTAAGCATATGTGAGATTGATTTGTTGGCCCAGTACACCCCAAGCTATCGCTTCGAATAAATCCGGAATCCCCATAATCCGTAGCCCGTTAAAATTTTTTACAGCTTGTTGAAGCACCGAATCCTTTTTAGCTAGTTCATAAAATGGCTTTAGGTCAGTTTTTAGATCAAACCAATCCATCACGTAAGTAACCACTTGTTCACGAGCAGATTTATATGCAGGTCTTGTATTGCCTAAAAACTCTACAATTAATACAAGGTTATCTCTTTCGCTAATTTCAACAAGTGTCGTAAATTCACCCACCGGTATCGCTTTTCTTACTTTATTTTCGTAGATATGGAATAAGCATTCATTTGTAGACCGAGACAAATATTCAAGGTTGTGTTTAAAACTAAAATTGGATGGTGTTTTTATCATAATTTGTTTTCCTTGTTCTTCCCATAACATGTTGCGATCACCCCTTTATTTATCCATTATATATATAGAGAATTTCGTTATCTTGCTATTATGCTCACAAAATAAGCAATGATTGTAGAAATAAAAGTATAATAAGGTGGAGGTGATTCCATGAACAACGAGAAAATATCAGATGAGCAGTGGCAAGCAATTATTGATAATAACTCAGCTTACGACGATGTGTTTTATTATGCTGTCAAATCGACGGGCATATTTTGTCGACCTTCTTGTAAATCACGACCACCAAAGAAAGAAAATGTCCGAATTTATCAAGAAGCAAAAGGGGCAATAGAAGATGGCTTTCGTTCGTGCAAACGTTGTAAACCAAGTGGATTATGCTTGCCAGACGAGGAGTGGGTCACACAAATTACGGAGTACATGGATAGGCATTATGATGAGCAATTAACGCTAGAACATCTGGCGGATATATGTCATGGAAGCCCGTACCATTTGCAGAAAACGTTTAAAAGAGTGTTGGGAATTTCACCTGTAGAATATTTGCAACAAATTAGAATAGCGAAAGCAAAAGAATTGCTCACAACTACAAACAAACCACTTGTGGAAATAGGTTCTACAATTGGAATGCACAATATCCCATATTTCATTACACTATTTAAAAAGATAACAGGGAATACCCCAAACCAATATAGAAAAAAGGAGAATCCAACAAATGAATAAAATATACTGGACGCTTTTCATTCATCATGAATGGCAATTATATATGGCAACAACGGAAAATGGGCTATGTTATGTTGGTTCGCAAGGTAAACCATATGAAGAAATGGAAGCTTGGTTAGCAAAGCATTTTCCAAAATATGAGTTAGTGGAAGAGGAAAAAGCTTTATCTCCATACAAAAATGAAATAAAAGAATATCTAAACGGAACACTTCGAGAATTCACAGTGCCAGTGGAGTTGAAAGGAACAGCATTCCAATTAGCCATTTGGGATACACTGTCCAAAATTCCTTATGGAGAGAAGAAATCATACTCGGAAATTGCAAATATAATTCAAAATCCCGCTGCCGTTAGAGCGGTAGGAGCAGCAATTGGGGCAAACCCAGTATTAATAACCATTCCCTGTCACCGAGTAGTCGCGAAAAATGGCGCATTAACAGGCTACCGTGGCGGATTAGAAATGAAAGAAAGGCTATTAACATTAGAAAATGGAGATTTGTAAATGAAAACGAAAAGAATAAAGGAAGCATATCCGATGGATCTATTATTACTCGCGGATCCTTCCCGCAAGCTTATCGAGCAATATATACAAAGAGGAGAATGCTACATAGCCGAAAAAAATAGTGAAACAATCGGAGTATATGTATTGCTCCCGACTAGACCTAAAACAGTAGAACTTGTGAATATTGCAGTAGCAGAACAGTACCAAGGGAAGGGAATTGGCAAAGCGCTTGTACTGGATGCAATAGAGAAGGCAAAACAACAAGGCTATAAACTGATCGAAGTAGGAACAGGCAATTCAAGTATCGGACAGTTGGCTCTCTATCAAAAATGCGGTTTTCGTATTACCGGTGTGGATAAAGACTTTTTCACGATTCATTATGAGGAAGAGATTGTGGAGAATGGAATCATCTGTGTTGATATGATTCGACTAGCTCGGCAACTATAAATACCGGAAGAAGGTATTTATAGTTACTTTGGAAGCATGCCGAATAGTTTTGGAAGAATACTGAATACTTTTGGATGAATATCCTTGAGAATTGGTAGATTAACGATACCTAATTAAGAGAGTTGGACAATCTCGTTATTAGTTTGTCTGTAATGTTTCTAATATTCTTCTGAGCTCTGCAGCTGGTATTTGTCCAGGAGCAGAAGCTTCGATTCCCGCGCCAAATGTTGCGGCAGAACCAAAAGTCTCTCCAGCTAGCCGACTGATAACACCAGTGGATGCCATCGACATTGTAATAATCGGTCGGTCTGCATGCAGGGAATACATAGTGTAAGTAGCATCAAGTAATGTGAGTACATCCATGGGATTTTTAGGCATCACAGCGATTTTCGGTATATGTGCACCAAGCTCCTGCATTCTTTGCAGTCTCCGGATAATTTCTTCTTTCATGGGTGTTTTTTCAAAATCATGATTAGACATGATGACAAATACATCTTTGGCTTTTGCAATCTCTACAATTTCGCTTACATGCGGTGAAAATAACTCCACGTCAATTAAGTCAATTTCCTTTGTAAGTATGACTTCCTCTAAAAGCTGCTTATAATAAGCATCTTTGATTTCTTTATTTCCACCTTCACGATGACTTCTAAATGTGAATAAAAGAGGCGTAGGAAAAAGTGCTTTTCGAATAGCGGAAAGTGTTTCTTTAACTGCCTCTATATTTTCAATATCTACTAGCACATCTGCGCGCCACTCGACAATATCAGGACTTACCTGTTGAATTGTTTTAATTTCCGTAAGTAGTTGATCCTTATTTTTCCCCATAAGCGGAACTATAATTTTCGGTACACCTTCTCCTATGTGAAAATCACGAATAGAAACAATTTTCATAAAACTATTCCCCTCCAACTATGTTTTACGTTATATTAACATACAAAGATACAGAGAGGGATGTTCACATGATATTTCAACGATATGAAAATGCAGATGAATTTGAGAAAAAAGCAATGCCTTTTTTAGTTCAACATGAGGACAAGTTCAGTTTGTTCTTAGGAGTACTTCAAGGGATAAAAGAGGGGAAATATGAAAATCCATTTATGGCGACAATCGAAGAAAATGGTGAGTTACTTGCACTTTTTCAAATGACGCCACCACATCCTCTCAATATCATTTTTGTAAATGAAAATCAAAAAGATGCATGTATTCATTTGGGCATCGACGAGTTTATCAATCAATCTCTACTTATAGAATCTATTATTAGTGTAAAAGAATGGGCGTATCAATTTGCTGAAAAATGGAAGGAGAAAACAGGTCAAAGCTTCTCTATTTCGATGGACCAAGGATTATACCGACTAGACCAAGTGGACGAGTCGCTAGAAATGAGCCCTGGTACATGGCGATACGCAACTGTGGAAGACGCACTACTTATTGAAGAATGGTATAGCCTATTTGAAAAAGATACTGGGCTTCCTAAAACAGATCCATTGGAAATAAAGAAGAGAGTGAAAATAATGCTAGATGCAAAGGAAGCCTTCTTATGGGAGAACGAAGGCAAAATCGTATCTATGATGAAGAAAGCAAGGCCTTCAGCGCATGGAGTTACCGTTTCACTTGTATTCACTCCAAAAGAGGAACGGAAAAAAGGATACGCGCGCACAATGGTAGCAGCTGGAAGTAAAGAGCTCTTAAAAGAATTTCAATTTTGTGTACTTTACACAGATATGCTCAATCCAACATCCAATAAAATCTATCAGGAAATTGGCTATAAAAAAGTGGTAGATTCAGTTCATTTAAAATTTGATTAAAGTGAGGGAAACTGATGAAATTTGAAATTATGCGTCATCGACTATTAGATGCATTAAACGATGTAATGAAAGCCGTAAGTTCCAAAGCAACTATACCTATTTTGACTGGGATAAAACTAGAAGTGACGGAAGCTGGATTACGCATAACAGGTAGTGATTCAGATATAACTATTCAAACGTTTATCAAAGCAGTAGAAGATGGCGACCAAGTGATTCGTGTTATGGAAGAAGGGGCGATTGTTTTACAAGCTCGTATGTTTAATGAAATAGTTCGGAAGCTTCCTACCAGTGATGTGGAAATTGAAGTGACGGAAAAATATCATACACATATTCGTTCTGGTAAATCAGAGTTTCATTTAATAGGATTAGAGCCTTCTGAATATCCTTTGCTTCCAGACATTCAGGATGACCGCCATTTTGAAATTCCAGCGGAATTATTAAAATCTATTATTCGTGAAACCGTATTCGCCGTTTCACCTTCTGAAAATCGTCCTGTACTAACTGGTGTTCACTGGCAAGCAAAAAATGGGGAGCTTGTTTGTGTAGCCACAGATAGTCACCGTCTTGCTCGTCGCAAAGTGACTTTAAAACAATTACCGGAAAAAGAGTATAGTGTAGTTATTCCTGGAAAGAGTTTAAACGAGTTAAGTAAAATTATTGGGGACTCATCAGAACCTGTTCAAATTGTGATGACGGACCAACAGGTGTTATTTAAAACAGAAGATGTATTGTTCTATTCTCGATTATTGGAAGGAAATTATCCAGATACATCTCGCCTAATTCCTACTGAATATAAAACATTTGTCACGATGAACGGAAAAGCATTATTTCAAGCAATAGATCGAGCATCTTTATTAGCACGTGAAGAACGTAATAATATCGTTCGCTTCTCTTCATTAGAAGAAAATATTGTAGAAATATCATCGAGCTCTCCTGAAATTGGGGAAGTAGAAGAAGAAATTCAAACAACCTCTATCGAGGGAGAGCAGCTAAAGATTTCCTTTAGTGCGAAATATATGATGGATGCCCTAAAGGCGTTTGATGGACAAGATGTTACCATACAATTTACTGGAGCCATGCGTCCGTTCATTTTGAATTCTGTAAAAGATGATGAAGTTTTACAATTAATTGTACCGGTTCGAACGTACTAGTTAGGGATTAAAAGCATGATTTCACCCTTCTTTGTAATTTACGAATATTAAATTACAAAGAAAGGGGGATATGTATGTCCTTGAATAACAGCTGTTTTTTATGAAAGAAAATCCTACGCAACATAAATGGAAGAGGAGAAAACAAAAAAGCCACGTATGATTTATACGTAGCTATCCTTAGTATCATTTCAAGTTCATCTTCTGCTGCAGAAGCTTTGGTTCTCCTGTACGATCCCAGTTTTCAACTGTTTCATACAAGGAAGAATCGTGTCTCGGTTTTACAAGTTTGAGAAAGTACTGCTCCAACGATTAAAGAACCTCAGGAGCACTTTTCTTCGCTACCGTTATTTTTCCGTTATCGGAAGAGAGGTGTACAGTGTTTGAACCACTTCCAAATACTGTACGGGAATTTTTTTCACCAAATACACTAATCCTACCGTGATCAACCTTGGCATGAATGGATACATCTGTCGGTTCATTTTCTGTTTCCACCAGAATACTTCCGTTATCCGTATCTAATCGAATAGTGCGATCCAGACTGGCTGTTAGAAGTGAAATTCTACCGTTATCGGTTTTCCCAATGATATCCCCGTTCACGTATTCCATCATGATTTGTCCGTTATCTGTTTCGGTACGAATTTGCTCAGCATCTATATGTCGAAGATTGATTCGTCCATTATCCGTTTCAGCGGAAAGTTTATCAACTTGAACTTTATCAATTTCAATACGCCCGTTATCGGTCTCTACCTCTAAAATAGTAGTGGCAAATTCTTTTAAGCCAATGCTCCCGTTATCAGATGTTACTTTGATGTTCTTACCAAGTATTTTTTCTGCACGAATGCGTCCATTATCTGTTTTCATAATAATTGTTGTATACAGTTTTTTAGGAAGTGCTACATTTACTTTCATTTCTTTAAACAAGAATAAGAAGCTAAATAACTTGAATTTATTCGTTTTTAATTGGATGGATAATGTATCATTCATGACTTCAGCAGTTAGCTCTAATTTTTCATTTTCTCCTATTAACTCAATAATTGTGTCATCTGTCTCAGAAGGGAAAACGTTCAGAGAACCGTAATCGATATTCATTAACACGTTAGAAAAGTTAGGGTTAGGAATATTAATTACTTTATTATTTGTTTGGATTTTCTCCGGAACATAATTTTCTAGTAGTTCTTGCGCAATTTCCTTTGGAGAACCAAGAGAAGCAGCTATGTCACCATCCGATTTACCATCTTCACGACCAATAGAAAAATATTCTCGTATATCTTGAAGGATATCGTTTCTCTCGTCAGCTGTCATTCGGGTTAACGCAGTTTCTAATTCACTTATAAATTGTTGTTCAGTCATGTTTTACACCCTCTTCGATTAGATTATTCACGCCATTGGTGAAGCTTTTCCATTCATTTAACTGTTCATGTAAATAAGTTCTGCCTAGTTCCGTCAGCTTGTAATATTTCCGAGGTGGACCTTCCGTTGACTCCTGTAAATAGGTCGTAAAGTATCCTTCCTTCGTTAAGCGACGTAATAATGGATAGACAGACCCTTCCGAAATCGAGATTTGGTTTGATATTTTTTGTACAAGCTCATAGCCATATCGATCTTGCTTATCCAATAAAACCAACACGCAAAGATTCAACACACCTTTTTTAAATTGGATATTCATTTCCCTTTCACTCCTTTCACTACTATTCAATAAACAGTACCTTTGATAGCAATATATCATACACTATTATCTTATGCAAGGTACTGAATAAAATATACTTAATCAGTTATAATCGAAGTAATGAAAGGATGAAGCGTGATGAACCCTTTTACGGAAAGAGTTATTCAAATTATAAAAGCGATACCGCAAGGAAAAGTCATGACATATGGGCAAATTGCAAAAGAAGCCGGAAGTCCACGTGGGGCAAGACAGGTCGTACGTATACTTCACACAATGAGTGCAAAACACAAATTACCGTGGCATCGAGTGATCAATATCAAAGGAGAAATAGCTATTCCGGATGAAGAAACTGCCTATTCTCAAAGAGCAATGCTAGAAGCTGAAGGCGTTTGTTTTCGTTCCAATGGTCTCGTGGATCTAAAAAAATCAAGATACGTACCCGAAATTAATGATGTAGATTTAATTTAACTTTATTCATCCTACGTTTGGACGCAGGATGAATAAAGTTAAAGCCTCCGGCGGATGTCACAGATTTTGAAATGGTGTAAAGGATGTTAGCCTAAATACGTCGCATCCATGCAACAACGGCTAACTGACCTGCATCACGCAGGCCCAAGCACGATTCAAAATCTGGACGTAAATACGCCAAGGCGAATTTGATTAAATGAAGTGGGGAATAAAAATGTTCAAATGGCAAGGCGCAGCAGGTATTTGTATAAATGAAAATAAGGAAATATTAATGGTCCTTCAAGCAGCTCCAGGAGAAGAAGAGAAATGGACCGTTCCATCAGGTACATTAGAAGAAGGAGAAACATTCGAAGAATGTTGTGTAAGAGAATTTTGGGAAGAAACTGGCTTTACAGTTCGTACTATTGAAAAAGTACATGGTAAAAGTGGCACTATTAGTGAACATGGAATTTCTTATAATGTGGAATACTTTTTAGTAGAAATAGTAAGTGGGGAAATAACTATTCAAGACCCAGATGAATTTATTCATGAAATATCTTGGAAGTCGTTAGAAGAAATTGAAGAGCTTCCTTTGGCTTATCCAGAAGATACCCACATACTCGAACAAACGTTAAAAAATTAGAAGGTATGAACCTTCTAGTTTCAGCTTGACGACAAAAGTTTTAATTAAACGGTTATGAATAATAAATATTCCTAAAGAGGTTGCTTTATATAATTAAAAGTAAAGATATTGGATATCTATAAGGAATTGGCAAGGACCACCACGAAGACTCCAGTGGGAACAGCTTGAGCAGAAGACCCCGCAGGAACGCTTTAGGAAGGAAGGCTAAGAACGCCGCGTCCTGCGGCAACGCCTTCATGACCAACATCGTGTTGGCCCGAGGCTGAAGCCAAGCCCACGGAAAGCGAAGTGGCGGTCCTTGCCGAATTTGAACCTTCTAGTTTTTTGTATAAATAAGAATAGCATCTCTTAAAAATTCTGCAGCACCTGGTTGAATTTTGTCGTAATAAGCAGTAAAACGTTCATCTGCTACATACATTTCGGCCAGTCCAGCATGGGCTTCTTTGGAGTACTGATCCCAGTGAAAACTTAGCCATTGGCGGTGTAGGCCCGCTGTTTTCTGAGCAATATCTCCAGAAGGATCTCCCGTTTTCATAGCTGCTTTCAAGTTGTCTAGTACTTGTTGCTCTAAGTTTGTCACTTCCTCGTACTGCGCTTCGGACATTCCTCTAACTTTTGCATTCGATTTATTTACAGCATCCTCTCCATATTTTTCTCGAATTTCTTTTCCGTACTTATCCTCATTGTTATCCACAAGTTTTTGTTTAAACCCTTCAAACTTCTCTTTATCTGACATTGTAATGCTCCTTTCTGTTAGTTGAATGGACTTATCCACATTTTCAATCAATAAATCCAATTGTGCTCTTTTCTCGAGCAATTTTTCCCGATGTTCCTTTAATGCAGTTGCTCCGTTGAATGTCTCCGAAGTCATGATTTCTTTAATACTATCCAAATTAACGCCGAGTTCCCGATAGAATAGAATTTGCTGTAGCCGGTCTACTTCAACAGAACCATAAATACGATAGCCAGATGAATTGATTCGTGCTGGTTTCAGCAACCCAATTTCATCATAATAGCGAAGTGTTCGCGTACTTATTCCCGCCAGTTGACCAAGTTTTTGCACGGTATATTCCATAAAATCACCTCCTAGTAACTACAGTCTAAACCTTTACGCAACGTTAAGGTCAATAGGGAATTAAGAAATTGTTCATTTTGTTTTATTTCATTATAATGGATGAATATGGAGGGATTTTTTCTCATGTCGATGGAAGATAATTATCCAACCTATACAGAAAATGTTATACATAATAAGAAAATGTAAGGGGGAAAATAACATGACAACTATTGGTTTTGTAAGACATGGTGTGACAGCTTGGAATAAAGAAGGAAGAGCACAGGGGACAACGGATGTGCCGTTGGATGATGAAGGAATTGAAATGGCGGAGCATGTTGCCGATAGAATTCAGTATGAAGAATGGGATGTCATTTATACGAGTCCTTTAATTCGTGCGAAAAAAACTGCAGAGATCATTGCGGAAAAACAACCGGAGATCGATTTTTTTGTAGATAAGCGTTTAGGGGAAATCGGTGGAGGTATTATTGAAGGAACAACGGAAGTAGAACGGGTAGCAAAATGGGGGACTGATTGGAGAAAGCAAGATATGGGATTTGAACCAGAGGATGTTATTATTTCTCGTGGCATGTCCTTTTTAGAAGATGTGAAGCAAGCGCATCCTGGTAAACGCGTGCTAGTAGTTAGTCACGGAGGTTTCATTAGTAGACTAATAAATGTACTCGTACCAAAAGGTGAATTTTCTAGTGATATAGGAAATACTTCTATTACAGTTATTGAAATGCAAGATAATGAAAATTTATGTCACTTATTTAACTGTATGAAGCATTTAGAAGTGAGGGAAGTATAATGCAGAAGGATGCAAATTATTACATACGACATCTTGGGTTAGAGCCTCACCCAGAAGGTGGATATTTTAAAGGTACATATGCTTCTAAGCAATCAATGGATGCTTTTGGCACGACTCGAAAGCTGTACACGAGTATTTATTTTCTACTAGGAGAAGGGGATGTATCCCACTTTCACCGCTTAAAATCCGACGAACTATGGTATTTTCACGGAGGAAGCCCTCTATCAGTGCATGTTATTGACGAAGAAGGAAATTATTTTGAACATAAGCTAGGTCTAGATATAGAAAATGGGGAAATCCCACAAGTGCTTGTACCAAAAAACTCTATTTTCGGCTCATCCGTTATCGAAAATGGGTCATTTTCTCTTGTTGGCTGTATGGTTGCTCCTGGCTTTGATTTTGAAGACTTCGAACTCTTCACACAAAAAGAGCTACTAGAAAAGCATTCACAGCATGAACAAATTATCCGGAAATTGGCTTATGAGAAGTTGCCGGAATAAAGGTGAAAAACGCCCTCAAGCATCCAGTACCTGAGAGCGTTTTTGTATTATTTATTCATTTTAATATATTTCTCTCCAAGAACTTCTTCTACAACATAACTGTCTGCAGCTAATTCTTTTTCAACGAATGAAGCAACATCCTTTTGTTCCAAACCGTATAATTCTTCAATCTCACGAGAGAATAATAACTCCTCTTTTTGCAACATATATTGTAATGTTGGTATTGCTTTTGGTTGAATGTTTTCTTTTGGAAGCATTTGTTTCAGTGCTTGCACATAGTAGTCATACGGGCGAGATCCGACCACTTTTTCGCTTTTTTGTTCTTCGTTTAAGAAAATAATTGTTGGAAATCCACGAACACCCAAGCGGCTTGCCATCATGAAGTCTTCTTGCAAGCTGTTTTGAGCTGCTGGAAGATGTGATTCTTTTACAATTTCTTCTCCATTTAATCCAATACTGTTTACGATATCTATTAATATTTGGTCACTACTGATGTTCTTATTGAAAGGAAATACCGCTTCTCTTGATTTACGTAAAAAAACGGGCGCTAACTCAGCTTTTTGTTGTTGGATTACTTTAAATACACGTGATGGAATGTATGAAGAAGAAACTGGATCTTCTAACCAAAACGATCCGTCGATTGGCATACGAGTATGATCCCCTACTTCTCTCCAGTGTCCTGCAACATCTCCAGGACCAGAAATTCCGTTAGAAACATCCGCAAAACCATCCCATTTTTCAAGTAGACCACCCATTAATGTATGCATATTAAAATAGTTACCGTATTCTTCGACGAACTTACGTAATGTCGGCTCTAAAGCCCAGCAATGCGAACAAATTGGATCCGTTACATAGTATAAGTCGATTTTTTTGATAGGTGTGGATAAATCGATGAATCCCATTGCAGTGTTTTCTTCTCCAGCTGGTCCACAAATTCCAGTTTCTAAATCACACATCATTGCATTTTTGTTTGTCATATCCTTTATCCTCTTTTCTTTAATTTTCTAAAGTAATATGTTGTTTTGCCCAAGCGTGTACAGGCTTAAGTGCTTCTGCAAGTTCCTGTCCTGCACCGGTTAAGTGATAGGAGATGTTGACAGAAGCTTCTACTGTCATTTTTTTCTCCACTAGACCGTGCTCGGCAAGTTCAGTCAACTTTAGGGATAAAGCACGAGGTGTAATATCGGTTAAATCCTTTTTCATGGCCGAAAAATTTGCTGTATAATCTGGGCAGTTCGATAGGTAATGAACGATTAACCCGTTCCAACGTCTTCCAAGTATTTGAAATGATGATTCTAAATATGGACAAATCTTCATCGTATTTATCCCCCGTTTCTAATTATAGAATAACTTAATATAAAAAATATATCAAGTATAATTTGTATACCTTAATTTAAAATAAAGGAATAACGGTCATACTTATGGAAATAGAAAATAAGTATTATCAATAGTCCGGAGGCTCTTATATGATAAAAAAAGTAGGGGTATTTCTCTTTATCTTTTTAGTTCTAGGAATAGTGGAAGTGTATTTAGAGATGCAAAATGAAGTGGGAGAAAGAGTGGAAACATCCATAGAAGTAAAACAGCCTGCAGAAGTGGAATCTCTAGTGCAACTCATTTTTGAGGATGCAAAAAAAGGGAAAGTATTGGATATCCCGTTTATTGTGGGAGAAACAGATATGGAACAAATTCACGAATTATGGGGCAACCCCGATAGAAAAAGCGAGAATTCCAAGAACTTTTACGATACTTATTTTTCTAAAAACGCGTCAATTGGTCATCGTTCCGGAGCGGTTTTTGATATTCGTTCCAATTCCATGCCTATCCAGCAGATTCGGTTGGAGGATATTAAAGAAATTGGTGGAGAACCTGATGAAATGCGTGTTTATCAAGACGAGGAGGTCAATCAAACAATCCTCTTGTATGAGGTTACACCTATTTATCAACTAAAGTGGATCTTACCAAAACCAACAGAGAATGAACCAAACCCAGCGGTCGATCATGTATCCATTTACACCAAACTTGAGGTAGCTAGAAAAGAAGAAAATCAGATTATTACTGAGATGAGCTTGGAAGAAAAGATTGGCCAAATGATTTTTGCAGGAATCACAGGAACTAGCTTATCAAAGGAAACTAAGAAACTAGTGTCAAGTGATAAAGTAGGGGGGCTAATCTTTTTTAAAGATAATTTACAAGATGTGAACCAAGCCGTTACATTAATAAACTCGATAAAAGCAGAAAGTAGTGACAATAAAATTCCGTTGCTATTAGGTGTAGATCAAGAAGGGGGCAGAGTTTCCAGATTACCCAAATTAACTAGTCTACCAACAAATCGAGAAATAGGAGAACAAAACAACGAGGCTTTATCCTATAGAATAGGAAATCTATTGGGACAAGAATTAAATGCCTTTGGTCTTAATATTAATTTTGCACCTGTACTTGATGTGAATAGCAATTCAAACAATCCGGTTATTGGAGATCGGTCTTTCGGAAACAATGCAGGAATTGTAAGTAAACTTGGTATTCAGACGATGCAAGGAATACAGAGTCAAAATGTTATTTCAGTTGTGAAACATTTTCCTGGGCATGGTGATACCGGAGTAGATTCCCATCTAGAACTTCCAGTTATTCAAAAAAGTATAGAAGATTTAAATGCATTGGAATTAATTCCGTTTAAAAATGCAATTGCAGATAGTGCAGATGTCGTTATGATTGCTCATATTCTATTGCCGAAGATTGATCCTAACTTTCCATCTTCTCTGTCTCATGAAATTATTTCAGGCATCTTGAGAGAACAGCTACAGTTCGATGGAGTTGTCATGACAGATGATATGACGATGAATGCAATAATAGAAAACTATGAAATTGGTCAAGCAACGGTTGAAGCGGTAAAGGCTGGGAATGATATTGTGTTAATAGCACATGAGTACACAAATGTGAAGCGAGCTATCGAATCAATTCTCCAAGCGGTAAAGTCTGGTGAAATAACAGAGGAAAGAATAAATACAAGTGTAGAAAGAATTCTGTCATTAAAAGAAAAATATAAGGTGAGTAATGATCAAGTGAAAGAGGTAGACATAGAGCAGATAAATCAATCTATAGAGCAAACAGTAGGGAGCTGATGGGTTCATTTAGATAGATAAATGAAATAAAAAAAGGGGCTGATCTTAAAGTCATATAGTGACTGAGAGATGGTCCCTTTTCCAATGTATTGATTACCTTTCCAGACGGACGCTTTCCGCGGGCATGGCTTCAGTCTCCTCGTCGCTTTCGCTCCTGCGGGGCCTTCAGCTCATGCACCTGCCGCTTCGCTTTCGGTGCAGAAAACAACTGCTATTCCCGCTGGAGTCGCCGTCTTCCACTACAATCAATTGCCTACAAAAAATAGTAGTTTTATAAAAAGTATACAAAAAACAGGTGTAGAAAAAGACTCGTTTTTCTACACCTGCTTCAATTTATGGGCTTATTGGACAGCCCCTTTTATTCGATTTCTTTTCTTAAGTTAATATACAGGGAGCCATTTGTTTGCAGCTGAGCGTAAAATACATCTTCAACGGAATCAATCCCCTGTTTCCGTAACTTTTTCATTACCCATTCTTCATCTAAATCAAGTTCTAGTAAGTTCTTCTGAACAATTTTCCCGTCAGAAATGATTTCAGAAGGCATATAAACTGGCAGAGAAACATCGGCTTTTACGTCCTGCTTTGTGGCTTCTTGTTGATTAGTCTTTTTAAAGACGCTTAACTCGCCATTTGTTTCAAGGACTGCATAATAGACATCTTGAATGGAGAAAATAGATTGTTCTCTCAGCATCATCAGTAAATCATCCATATGCATGCGAGTTGATTTTAAAGATTTTATAGATAGTTTGCCATCTTTAATAAGAATTGTCGGTTCATCGTCTAAGAAGACTCGTGCTCTAGAAGATTTCAAAGAAATCCAGCTCATAAGAATTGTTAGAATGGTCCACCAAATAAGTGAGATGAGGCCGTCGATAAAAGGAGTTTCCTTTTGGGAGGCAATTTCAGAAGCTATGGATCCGATTGTTATGCCCGTAATGTAATGGAAGAATGTAAGTTGACTTAGCTGTTTTTTGCCCAACAGACGAGCCAAAAATAGTAATACGGCAAATGAAATAGTTGTTCTTAAAATCATTTCCCAAAAATTCACTTCGAAACCCATATTACGATCAATACTCCTTTTATAAAACATCTTCATCCTATTGTCTCCTAGAAGACTGTAACTATTCTTTTTTATTGGTGATTTTCTTTTTAAAAAATATGTCGAACTTTGCGTTATACTAAGATTATAATATTTATTTTAATATTTAAATAAATGACTCATTTAAATTAGGCTGTTGTTTTTTTGAAGAATATTTTGTGTGACGTGAATCCGCGAGACTCCTGCGGAAAAACGGGCTGCCAAGAGACCGCAACGAGTTAATAGGAACAAATCCTAAAATCGCCATATCCGTGTGGCAACGGATTCGTGACCAACATCCTGTTGCTCAGAGGAGGCATGGCAGTTCGTTCGCGGAAAGCGAGCGGATTTTCGGCAGGTGACAACATGATCGTTTTACACCAAATAAAAAGAAAGAATGTGAAGATATGTCTACAGTCAATACCTCACATAAGTTGGGGAATCCGGTATATCCAATAATGTTCGCAATTGGAATTTGCCATTTGTTTAATGATTCCTTACAAGCAGTGATTCCGGCAATGTTTCCGATATTGGCAGATGAAATTGGTTTAAATTTTACACAACTAGGGTTAATTTCGTTTACATTAAATATGGTTGCCTCACTTTTACAGCCGGTTATAGGGTTTATTAGTGATAAAAAGCCGATGCCCTATGCACTTCCTCTAGGGATGAGTAGTTCTTTTATTGGAATGGCAGGCTTAGCATTTGCACCAGAATATTGGATGATTCTTGTGTCTGTGATTTTTTTAGGGCTCGGTTCAGCAGTTTTTCATCCAGAAGGATCACGTGTTTCTTTTATGGCAGCTGGATCAAAAAGAGGGCTTTCACAATCAATTTATCAGGTGGGAGGGAATTCTGGGCAAGCACTTGCACCCCTTATTGGTGCATTTATTCTTGCACCCCTTGGTCAAAAAGGAGCTGCACTCTTCTTATTGGTCGCAGCAGTAGGAATTTTTATGTTATCAAAAATTTCTGCTTGGTATAAGAAACAGTTAGAAGAAAGTGTATCGAAAAAGAAAAAAGCACTTCTATCTTCGTTACCGTCTTTATCGAAAAAACAAATAGGCATTGCATTGATCCTGTTAATGATCATTATTTTTGTTAGATCCTTTTATGTAACGAACATGACTAATTTTTATGTTTTTCATTTGATTGAGAATTATGATTTTACGATAAGAAAAGGGCAATTATTTATATTTATCTTTCTTGCATTAGGAGCAGTGGGAACACTTTTTGGAGGCCCGATGGCAGATCGACTAGGCAGAAGAAATGTCATTTTACTTTCTACAGCTGTACCAATACCTTTATGTTTAGTCTTACCGTATGTTCCAGTTTGGGCAGTCATATTACTGCTAATTTTCATTGGATTTTTCATTATGCTAAGCTTTTCGGTGACAGTAGTTTACGCACAGGAACTGGTCCCAAGTAAAATTGGGACAATGGCTGGACTAACAGTTGGACTAGCATTTGGTATGGGGGCAATAGGCGCAGTGTTGATCGGAATTTTCATGGATCACTTAGGTGTTTACACAACAATGATTATCGTTTCCACATTACCGATTTTAGGGCTAGTGGCAATTGCTTTGCCGAAGGATAGAAGAAATACGGTTCAAGGTTAATGAAGCGAGTAACTTGCATGGAAAGAGAAGAAAGTATTATTAATAAATAGGGTGTGATGGAAGCGGCAGGTGGCGACTCCAGAGGAGGCCAACAGGATGTTGGTCACGAAGGCGTTGCCACACGATGTGGCGCTCTTAGCCTTTGTTCTTCTGTGAGACAGATAAGACATCACAAACGACGCATGAGCTGTGGTGATGGCTTATCGCTCACCCCGCGGAAAGCGTCCACCTATAACGGAAATCAATTAAACTTTATTCCGTAGAAAATATATATTTCTTTAGTTACCTTTTAAATAAAAAAAGGAGACTCTACTCTAAGAGTTTCCTTTTAAGTATGTTATCGAATTTTTAAGCTACAGTCATCTGGAACTTGTGAGGGATCCGTTACTAAATTATCTTGGATATGGACTTGTTGCATTTTGTTGTTATGCATAAATTTAAAGATTCCATTGTCGAAATCTGTTCCAATTTCTTTAAAGAAAATGCCTTCTTGGCACATATTTTTGGCACAAGTAAAAGAAACTTTATAAGAGTCTTCATCTGGTACTAGGTAAGCGCGGACCCCTTTTTCAAAAATGCCATCTTCTTCAGCCTTGACGGATCTTTCAACAGAAACAACATGGAAGTCCACAAATGGGATTTCTTTTAATAAAACATTCATAAAAGAACCTTTTGTAATTTCTTCCCATCTACTTTGGGCGGTTTGTCCAATAATGATTTGCGTAATATTTAATTGGTGCGCAACTTCCTTAATTACCTTTGGAGAAGGACGTTTTTCGTTATCACGAATGATAAACTCTTCTACTTCCAATTCCTCCGATAATGTTTTCCATTGTTCAATATAACCAGATTTTTCGGCATTGAATGCATCAAATGGAAGTGGATCAACTGTTAAAATGTAAAGTGGACAATCCAACATACTTGCCATTTTATGTCCTCTTTTTATCAGTCGCTCTCCATTAGGTCCATAGTATACGCAGACAAGTATACTTTCATCCATTCTACCTTTAGCGTGTTTCACGGTTGTCTACACCTCTTTTTATTAGTTTCATCTATTCTATAAACGTGTTGAAATCATTGCGAATAGTTAGTTATAAATCACTAAAAGTGCAGTATATCGTTATTTAGTGTATAATTTACTACGAATATACGTGCATTTATACATTACAAATGAGAAGCATAAAAGCACTTCCTTGTAATTAAACAATGTAAAAGACCCCTAAATCTTCTGAACTACATCAGGACCCCATATGGAATCCTATTATGCTACTAGTTATTGGGATAGTCAAGTGTCCCGTTCAAATGAAATAATTCTTTCAAAACTGAAATTTCATAGAATACGTTTTGGAAATAGGAGGTTACAATTTGTTTTCAGTTACTTTCGCTATTATTATCCCATTTATAATAGCTGCACTCGTACCACTCATCTATAGGCGATTCAAATTCTTCCATATTGGTTGGTTTGTTATGCTAGTACCCATTACGTTGTTTATCATACTTGCTAGGCTAATTCCCTCGATAGCAAGTGGTAAAACATTTGTCCATACATATAAATGGATTCCCGCATTAGATATTAACTTCACTACTTATTTAGACGGTTTAAGTATGATATTAGGATTACTCATTACTGGTGTAGGTAGTTTAGTAATTTTATATTCCATTTTTTACCTTTCCACTAAAGAATCTCTACAACACTTTTACTGCTATTTATTATTATTTATGGGTGCGATGTTAGGTGTCGTTTTTTCGGATAATCTAATGGTCTTATATGTTTTTTGGGAATTAACAAGCGTTTCTTCTTTCTTATTAATTGCCTTCTGGCATCACCGTAAAGGTTCTAGACAAGGTGCTCAAAAAGCTATGCTAATTACGGTAAGTGGTGGAATTGCCATGCTTGTTGGTTTTATTATGCTCCATATGATAACTGGTTCCTTTAGTATTCGGGAAATTGTAGCTACTATCGGGAATTTTACAGAGCATTCCTTATTTATCCCAGCAATGATTTTAGTATTACTAGGGGCATTTACAAAATCTGCACAGTTTCCTTTCCATATTTGGCTGCCAGATGCAATGGAAGCACCGACTCCAGTAAGTGCATACTTGCATTCTGCAACGATGGTGAAAGCTGGTATATATTTGGTTGCTCGCTTTACACCTGTTTTTGGTGGAGATCAAATCTGGTTCTGGACAGTAAGTGGAGTAGGAATGATTACATTATTCTGGGGATCTTTTAATGCAGTTCGGCAAACAGACCTGAAGGCATTATTAGCTTACTCTACTGTCAGTCAGTTGGGTCTTATTATGAGTTTACTTGGGTTAGGTTCGATTGCGTTGCAGTTTGGATACTCAAACAATTCTATTTTGTATACGCAAGCTACTTTTGCAGCATTGTTCCATTTAATTAATCATTCCACATTTAAAGGTGCTTTATTTATGGTCGTAGGGATTGTCGATCATGAGCTAGGTACACGTGATATTAGAAGATTAGGCGGTTTAATGGCTTTCATGCCATTTACGTTTACTGTAGCGGTTATTGGAAGTTTATCAATGGCAGGATTGCCACCGTTTAATGGTTTTTTAAGTAAGGAAATGTTTTTTACAGCCACTGTTCAAATAATGAAGGCAGATGTATTTTCAGTGCAATCAATCGGTATCATTTTTCCTGTCGTTGCATGGGTAGCGAGTGTGTTTACGTTCGTTTACTGTATGATTATTATCTTCAAAACATTTCTGGGACCTGCCCAGCCTGAAAAATTGGACAAACCTATTCATGAAGCACCGATTGGTATGTTGATTGCTCCCATGATTTTAGCTGCGTTTGTGGTAGGTATTTTCTTCTTCCCAAACCTTTTGGGAGCGTATATACTTCAACCGGCAATGGCAAGTATTTATCCTACCTTTGGAAATCCAGCAAACCTCACACCTTCCATCTCTGCGTGGCATGGCCTTAATATAGAGTTGCTTATGACAGTTGGAGTTATTTTAATTGGATTTATTTTGTTTAATTTGCTCAAGAAGTGGAAGCCGATTTATGGTTTACTATCTTCCAAATACACGTTTAATGCCTATTATAATAATTTATTATCTTTTGCTGAAAAGCAATCTACAATTGTAACAAACGGCTATATGACAGGTCTCTTAAGAGACTACTTAGTATATATTTATGCTTTCTTTATTTTAACTGTTGGGGGCTTCTTTTTTTACTCGGGGGCATTTTCTTTTGACCCATCTACGAATGCATCCATTCGAGTATATGAAGTCATTTTAGTTGGTGTTATGGCGATTGCAGGGGTAGCCATGCTCTTTGCCAAATCACGCATGACCGCAACATTGTTAAATGGAGTTTTAGGATATTCTATCGCAGTCTTCTTCGTTATCTTCCGAGCACCTGATTTGGCACTGACACAATTAGTTGTAGAATCGGTGACTACCGCTTTATTTCTTTTAGCCTTTTCACATCTGCCTGATTGGAAGAAAGAGAAAGTCTCTACTAAAACAAAAATGACCAATGCAGTTGTTTCAGTAGGGGTTGGATTGGTTGTTGTGTTAGTTGCACTATCGGTATTAAACTACGATCAATTCGATTCTATTTCCGTGTATTTTGAAGATGCGTATAAATTAGCTGGCGGTGCGAATATCGTCAATGCGATCTTAGGAGATTTCCGTGGATTTGATACGATGCTTGAAGTGGTCGTTCTTTTTATAGCGGGATTGGGTGTATATACTATGATAAAGTTAAGGGCCAAAAAGGAGGATGCAGATATTGAAAATTAATGATGTCATCCTACGTACAGTTACTAGAATTGTCGTGTTTATCATTTTGACCTTTGGTGTGTATTTATTCCTGTCCGGTCATAATACGCCTGGTGGGGGATTTATCGGCGGATTAGTGTTAGCATCAGCCATTGTACTTTTATATTTATCAAATGATATTGAAACGGTTCAAAAAAGTCTACCATTAGATTTCAAGCTAGTTGCAGCTTTTGGTGTGCTATTAGCTACATCTACAGGCTTTGGTTCACTATTTTTCGGTGTCCCATTCATGTCTCAAACATTTGCTTATTTTGAACTACCTATATTCGGTGAAACAGAGCTAACAACAGTAACTATCTTTGAAGCAGGGGTAGCTTTGGCTGTCGTTGGAGTAGTGGTAACAATAATTTTAAGTATAAGTGAGGATGTATAGCCTATGGAAACGTTAATTGTAATATTAATAGGAATATTAGTTGCCGTTGCTACCTATTTAATCCTCTCTCGAAATATTATACGAGTAATACTAGGGACGGCTGTACTTTCTCATGCGGTCCACCTACTTATATTAACAATGGGTGATTTGAAAAGAGGAAATGTACCATTGTTAAAGGAAGCAGATGCTCCTTATACAGATGCACTGCCACAAGCGTTAATCTTAACTGCT
Source organism: Psychrobacillus sp. FSL H8-0483 (assembly GCF_038637725.1). Taxonomy (NCBI): domain Bacteria; kingdom Bacillati; phylum Bacillota; class Bacilli; order Caryophanales; family Bacillaceae; genus Psychrobacillus; species Psychrobacillus sp. FSL H8-0483. Next base: position 3,814,545 of record NZ_CP152052.1, on the reverse strand, counting down.
ATCGTTATTAGTTTTGCAGTAACAGCGTTTATCCTTGTGCTTGCGTATCGAGCGTATCAAGATATTGGTACGGATGATCTTGATGCATTGAGAGGAACAAATGATGAATAATATAATTGTTTTACCTTTAATAATTCCCATTATGGTGGGAGTTTTCCTCGTATTTCTTCGACCATATGTGCGTGTGCAACGTGTTATAAGTTTATTGACGATGATTGGAATTGCAGGAATCAGTGTATATATTTTAAATGCAATTCAACAAGAAGGAATTCTACGATTGGATTTTGGTGGCTGGGAGCCTCCTTTTGGCATACTCTTTGTAGCAGATTCCTTTGCTATGCTATTCGTGTTAACTGCTAGTATAGTTACGGCAATTTGTTTGATCTACGCTTTTTCTACTATTGGAGAAGACCACGAAAAGATGTTCTTTTATCCATTTGTTTTATTTTTAGTAGCTGGAGTAAATGGTTCATTTTTAACGGGAGATTTATTTAACTTATTCGTATGCTTTGAAGTGATGTTACTAGCTTCTTATGTCTTAATAACATTTGGTGGAAAGAAAGCGCAGTTAAGAGAATCTATTAAATATGTAGTTATTAATGTACTTTCGTCATGGTTTTTCTTAGTTGCACTTTCTTATCTGTATGGTACTGTTGGTACGTTGAATATGGCCCACTTATCGGAGAGGGTTGCAGAAGCGGGACAAGGTCCGTTGCTTACTACAATCAGTATTTTATTTTTAATTGTCTTTAGTTTAAAAGCAGGGTTGTTACTGTTCTACTGGCTTCCTGGATCTTATAGTGTTCCTCCAACAGCTATTGCTGCATTGTTCGGAGCGTTGTTAACGAAGGTAGGTATCTATGCACTTTTCCGTACATTTACATTAATTTTCTATCATGAACCAGCTATTACCCACACGTTAATCGGAATAATGGCCGGAATTACGCTCATTGTCGGATGTATTGGAGCGATAGCATATAAAGATGTTCGAATAATTGCTTCCTATAATGTAGTCATTGCAGTCGGGTTTATTTTAATTGGTTTAGCGGTTGCTACACCAGTATCGATAGAGGGATCGATTTACTATGTGATTCACGACATGATTGCGAAGGCTATGCTGTTTTTACTAGCTGGAACAATGATCATATTAACAGGAAAAACAAAAATTACGGAAATGAGTGGGCTAATACGAAATTACCCCTTATTTGGTTGGATGTTTTTCATTGTGACTTGCTCTCTTGCGGGTATTCCACCGCTTAGTGGGTTCGTTGGAAAAATATTAGTAGGACAAGGTGCAATAGAGTCGGGCTCCTATGTTTTATTAGCCCTTGCGTTTATCTCCAGTATTGTGGTGTTGTATTCGCTCCTTCGTATTTTCTTAAACTCTATTTTTGGGGAAACGATCATTAGTCCAGAAGATGAAGTTCCATTGAAGGCAGGAATGATTATACCAATTGTGCTACTTGGAGTAGGGACAATTTTTCTTGGACTTGGTGCAGAATTTATATCAGGTTATGTAAGTAATGCTGCACACACACTATCCAATCCAACTGTTTATATTGATGCAGTTTTAGGTGGAAATAAGCAATGGGAGAGGTGAAAATCCATGTCAGCACAGTTTTTACTTAATTTGTTTATTGCATTCCTTTGGATGCTTTTAAAGGATGAAGACGAGCTGAAGCTTACCACCTTTTTCAGTGGATTCATTGTTGGGATAGTAATTGTCTTCTTAATGCACCGTTTTTTCGGTAGTCAATTTTACTTGAGAAGATTATTTTCCATTATTAAGTTAGTTTTCATATTTATTTCGGAATTAGCTACTTCGAGTGTGCTTATCAGCAGACAGATTTTAAGTCCAAAGTTAAATATAAAGCCCGGTATTTTTACATATAAAACAGAACTACGGGGTGATTGGGAAATAACGACTCTTGCGATGTTACTTACATTGACACCAGGATCAGTAGTAATGGAAGTAAATCCTGAAGGTAATATGTTTTATATTCATGCAATGGATATAGAAAAGTCAAAAGCAGATGTCTTACGATCTCTTACAAAGTTTGAAAAAGCGATTATGGAGGTGACTCGTTAATGGTAGAAAAAATACTTTTGATCTCCCTCGCATTGTTTTCTTTATCTATAGCAATTGCCCTTTATCGAATTATTAAAGGACCTTCTATGCCAGACCGAGCAGTCGCCTTGGATGTGATAGGCGTAAACTTAATCTCGATAATTGCTCTTGTATCGATTGTATTAAAAACAAAAGCCTTTTTGGAAGCAATTCTTATTTTAGGAATTCTCGCTTTCATCAGTACAATTGCTATATCAAAGTATATTGAAAGGGGGGTTATCGTTGAGCGTAAGTCAGATAATTGAGATAGTGGCAGCTCTTACTGTATTGTTAGGAAGTATAATGAGTGTCATTAGTGCTTTTGGGATTATTCGACTTCCTGATGTGTATACTCGCTCACATGCTGCTACAAAAAGCTCTACGGTGGCAGTGCTATTATCCCTTTCAGGAGCATTTGTATACTTTTGGGTTCATGAAGGATTTATAAGCATTCGATTAATACTTGGTATATTATTCGTATTCTTAACTGCACCAGTTGCGGGACATCTTCTTATACGAGCGGCTTATCGCTCCAATGTAAAGCTTACTGAAAATTCATCTGATGATTCCCTATAAAAACCTTTTTTCAGATGAGAAATAGGTATTGAAATCAGCTAGTTACTTGGATGTAATTCCAGTAGTTGGCTGATTTTTTATGTTTTATTATTTTAATTAAAAAAATGTTCAATTAATTTAGTTTAATATATTGCATTCTACTAAATTCCGTAGTATTATCAGTTTTGATATATTGTATACAAAAGTGATGATAGAAAATCATTGTATAGCGCATGTATTTAAAACAACTAGAACAAAATACAAGAAATGATTATTTCTTATATCACAGGAGGCAATAAAATGAACAATAAATTATCATTTTCCAATCATTTAGTGATTGGAGTAATGCTATTTGCATTGTTTTTTGGAGCGGGTAATTTAATTTTTCCTGCAAGCTTAGGACAAAATGCAGGAACAAATGTATGGATAGCAGTAATTGGGTTTTTAATTACGGGAATAGGATTACCTTTTTTAGGGACACTTGCAATGGGGTTTTCCGGAAGCAAAAACTTGCAGGAGCTATCGAGTAGAGTTCATCCTAAATTTGCAGTTATCTTTACATCATTGCTGTACTTAACAATCGGGCCATTTTTTGCAATGCCAAGAACAGGTGCGGTTTCATTTGAAATAGGTATTTTACCATTTATGAATCCAGATTATGCACAGATTGGATTATTGGTATTCACCATTATTTTCTTTGGAGTTACGTTATGGTTATCATTGAATCCATCTAAAATTGTAGATAATGTAGGGAAGTATTTGTCTCCTGGTATTTTAATCGGTCTATTCTTCTTATTATTTTTTGTAGTGATAAAACCAATGGGAGAATTTGGACAACCTCAAGGAAACTATGTAGACAATGCGTTTATGACAGGGTTCACAGATGGTTACAATACAATGGACGCTTTAGCTTCCTTAGTTTTTGGGATTATTGTTATTAATGCAATACGTTCGATGGGTGTGACGTCAACGAAAGGTATTCTTGTAGCAACAGCTAAATCAGGTGCGATTGCCGTATTTTTCCTTGGTGTAATCTATGCTGGTATTGGTTATCTAGGAGCAACAAGTGTAAATCTCTTTGGTCTGTTTGACAATGGAGGTCCTGTTTTAAGTAGTGCTTCTGAGCATTATTTTGGATCCTACGGAGCGGTACTTTTGTCCGTTATTATTTTGCTAGCTTGTTTAACAACTAGTATTGGTTTATTGACTGCTTGCGGGGAGTATTTTCATACGTTAATGCCGAAGATTAGCTATAAAGCATTTGTTATTTTTTTCAGTGTATTGACTTGTGTGATTGCAAACTTCGGTTTATCTAATATTATTACGTATTCCATCCCAGTATTAATGTTGTTGTATCCTTTAGCAATCGTTATAATCTTTTTAACATTCTTGTCTCCACTGTTTAATCACGCGAGAATAGTATATGTTACTGTGGTATTCGTAACCTTTTTAATAAGCGTTGTAGATGGATTTAAATCTCTTTGCGATTCACTTGGAATAGAGTATTTCAGCTGGTTAAAACCTATAGTATCTTTTTATGATGGATTCTTACCGTTTTATGGAGTTGGTTTAGGGTGGTTAATTCCCTTCATCATTTTAACCCTTATTACTGGCTTGTTTGCAAGAATTCAAAAAGCATAATGCTAAACTTGACATTACAAACAGAAACTTGCCCTTTGACTCAACGTCAAAGGGCAAGTTTTTTAATAGCCTTCAATTGAATAAATCCAGTTAGAACGCATTACTTCTGTTAATTTTTGTGTGTCTTTTTCTCTAAATAAACGAATAATCTCCGCGTGCTGGACGATTGAGTGTTCTCTTAAGATATTACTTTCGTAATAAAATAATCTACGTACATGTGCTTGAAGCATTTCAACCATAGAAATTATGTATGAGTTGTTTGCACGGTCAACGATTATCTTATGGAATTCCTCGTCAAAATTCAGAGCAATTATATATTGTTTAGCATAAATTGCATCAGCAAACTCCTTGTTTTTTTCTTCTAATAATTGTAAAGTAGCCTCATCCATATTTGGAGTAGCAAGCTCTGCCGCAAGCGCCTGTAATACTGCTAATGGTGGTAATAAATTATGAATATCCTCTTTTTCTACTGTTGTTACTTGTGTAGCTCTCCCTGGTTGCATCGTAACAAAACCTTGGGATTCTAAAAGTTGTAGTGATTCACGAATAGGAGTTCTACTGACCCCTAATGCTTGTGCAAGTTCAATATCATTAATTTTCTCATCCGGTTGAAGTGTACCATCTATAATCCACTGTTGTATTTGATTGAACGCATGGAGCTTTGCGGTAGTACGGACAGGTTTTGTGTGATTAACTGGTATAGGCATGAAACAACCCCCCCTCAATTATCTTAATAGTTTAACAATATTATACACTAAGTTATATAATATATTGCAATTTTATAAATAAAAACTTACTCCACTAAAATTTGTAAAGTGATGGATTTTACATCTATCACAGAGTCTTCTGCCATAATGTCTTGAAGCATGACATCTTTGAAATAAGATATACTTTTTTCAAGAGGGATGTGAAGAATTTTTCTTAATGCATTCTCATACATTTTCACAAATTCAGCATCCGTATTGCCACGTTGCAGCTCTGCAAAAGCTTCATATACTTGATCTAGCTTATCAGCAAGTTCTAGTAAGCGCCCCTCAATTGTCTCGTCTTTACCCTCTTTCATACGGTCAAAAAATACAGGCTGGAACTCTTTTGGAATTTCATCTAAAATAAATTTTTCCATCATTTTTTCTTCTACATGTGTAAGCATTAGTTTCAGTTCTGGGGATGCATGTTTAACGGGTGTTTTTATGTCACCGATAAAAATTTCGGCAAAGTCATGGTTAATCGTCTTTTCGTAAAGAGACTTCCAGTTAACAGTCGCACCATTATTCTCTTCGATCGTTGCAAAAAACATCGCATATTGTGAAACCTTCCATGAATGCGCAGCTACATTATGGTCCTCAAACTTAAAACGTCCTGGGGCACGTATAATTCTTTCTAAATCGTTCATGCTCATAAAAAATTTATGAATACCCATGAATAACCACTCCTTTTTATTTTATCATACTTGAATTTACGAAAATAATGTAATGATAGTTATATTGTAAGTTAACCAAAAAATAAGGTACTATGAATGAAAAATGAAAGTAGGGGAAACAAATGTCTGAAATTCATCCGATATTAAAAAAACTTCAATGGAAAGAAACGGGAAAAGCTGTACTTGTTTTGAATGCTCCATCGTCATATGAGGAGACTACTACTACTTTTGAGGGAAGAGTTGACAAAGAAGTTGTAGAGGAAAAGTATGGGTTTGTTCAAGTATTCGGAACTTCCAATGAAGAAGTTTCAACACTTTCAAAATCAGTTGTGAATGTTTTAGAAGAAGATGGCATTTTGTGGTTATGCTATCCCAAAAAGTCCTCAAAAGCTTACAAAGGATCAGACTGTAGCAGAGATACAGTTGCAAAATTACTTGCAAATGAAGGATTTGAACCAGTTCGAAATGTAGCAATTGATGAGGACTGGTCTGCCCTTCGATTTAGAAAAGTGGAAAACATCAAAAAGATGGTTAGAAAATTTGCTCATACAGAAGCAGGAAAAAAGCGCACGAATGATCAATGAAGCGTTAAAGTAATTACGGATTGTTTGAGAAACAAACTGGATGCTATGTCAGTATCTCCTCATTTACTTGTGAACAATATAAAGTTTGATTTACATATAGGATTCAGGAACTCATTAAAAATATCGAGTTATTGTTTCTAAATCAAGATGTACATTTTGTTTTATTTCGCTGAAATGTGGGAATCCTTATATTTATGAAGGAGGAATTCTTATGACGAAATACGACAAATTAAAAGATACGTTACAAAAGCGTTTAGATGAATTGGAACATAGTATAGAGAATGATGAAGAGTTTGAAACAACCGAGTTATCCAACTACGATAATCATCCTGCAGATAATGCAACCGATTTAGCGGATAAACATACACGACTAGCATTACGAAAACATTCTGAAGATGAGATAGAAGATATTAAAGATGCTTTAACAGCAATGGATAATGGGACATACGGCAAATGTACGGAATGTGGGGCAGAAATTCCTATAGCTAGATTAGAAGCTGTGCCGAGTACATTAACTTGTGTAGAACATGCACACCAAGAGGTAGACGAGTCGATTCGCCCAGTGGAAGAATCTATTTTAAATTCAACGACGGATCAACCAGTGGAAAATGAAGATTCTAGGCTTCGCGATTATTCAAACAGCTTCGAAATTTTAGAAGAAGTTGGTTCTTCTGATACACCTTCAGATAAACAGTAATTTGGATGTCCTTTAAGTTATTTTTGACTTTTAGGACGTCTTTTTTGATGTGGCACTATTAACCCACATTGCTGTTATTTGGTGGAATTCGCTTGCTTTTCACGGGCGAACCGACAAGCCTCCGCATCAAGAATTCTCGATAAGGTGTGTTATCACAATTTTAATAAGCAATTTACTGGGTACTTTTGGTTAATCAACACGTGTGTGTGCTAAAACACAACAGTAAAATGTAACAGCGCCTTTCATATAAGATAAGAATCAACAAATGATTCGTTCTGTAGTAAACTGGAAGAAAGGGGGATTCATATGGCTGCAATTGTTTTGTTTGACGGAGAATGTAATTTTTGCGATGCAAGTGTCCAGTTTATTATTGCAAGAGATCCACTTGGGTATTTTCATTTCGCAGCTTTGCAAAGTGAAATAGGGGAAGAGCTTCAAAAGAAGCATCAAATACCCGCAAATTTTGATGGCGTTTTGGTCATTGAAAACAATACAGTATATCATTCCTCTGATGCAGCATTGTACATTTGTAAGCATTTAAAAGGAATGTGGAAGGTTTTTTATATCTTCAAGATTGTCCCAAAGACATTCCGAAATGCCTTATATAAAATTTTTGCTAATAATAGATACAAGTGGTTTGGGAAAAAAGATAGCTGTATGATTCCATCACCAGAAGTCCGAAATCGATTTTTGTAAGAATCAAATGACTATTTTGTTTAGATTCCAATAAATCTCATTAAGCCAAAGCACAATCCAAGCATTTTGGAAGTAGTGAAATAAAAAAATCCCATGTCACTAAGTAAGCGACAGGGATTAGTTCTTATTTAAAAAATGCTTTATCGATGTTATATTTTGCTTTTAAAGTATTAATTGCATATGTTTCATAAATTTCACGATCCATTGCTTCTTCCACGATACTTACGCTGATTTTGTAAACTTCATCACGATGTTTAATCATCGGTGAAACATTGTCTTCAAAATGCTTTTTAATACGTTGTCTAATTTTACGTGCTTTTCCTACGAACAATAGCTCATCATTTTTGTTGAAAAACATAAAGATGCCGCCTTTATCACGTGGGATTTGGTGGAAGTCAATAAATCCATAAATTGATGGGATTTCAAGGTCACCTTCGTTGCGTACTTGTTCACGTTGGGTAATGGTTACAGTTGGTTTTGGTAATTCAATTTTAATCAATTCGCTCACGTCCTCTTATTGTCTATCCTGTAGTCTACCATATTTGTGGATTAATATCTATTCAGAAGAAAATTGTTGGAAAGCAGGATTTCACATATGAAATAACGAAATATAACTTATAATCTAAATGGAGGAATTAACATGATAAGAAAACTGGAAGACTTTTTAACGAACTGGAAACACGAAAGTGACTCTACATTTAAAATTTTTAATACATTAACAGATGAATCATTAAAACAAAAAGTATATGAAGAAGGTAGAACATTAGGGAAACTTGCGTGGCATCTAGTTGTTACTATCGATGAAATGATTGGAAAAACAGGATTACAATTCTCTGCAACTCCTCATGACGCACCTCAACCAGCAACTGCTCAAGAAATGGCAGAAGCTTATAAAGAGTCTAGTAATGCGATGGTTCAAGCAATAAAGGAACAATGGACGGACGAAACACTTCTAGAAGAAAAAGATATGTATGGTCAAACGTGGACGGTTGCAAATATTCTACACATTCTAACATCCCATCAAACACACCATAGAGGACAGATAACTGTACTTATGCGTCAAGCAGGATTAAATGTTCCAGGAATGTATGGACCGTCGAGAGAAGAATGGTTGGCTTTTTCTGGAGAAGCACCTGAATAATGTTTAAGATTGAACCGGACACTCTTTGATAAGAGTACCGGTTTTATTTGAGGAGGACAAAAATTTGAAAGTATATGATTTGCATTGTGATGTACTGTACAAATTAGCTAGAGCAGAGTCTCCATTATCTTTTACGAATTCTTCTTTGTTACAAGCAAATAAAATTGCTTTAGAGGCAGGAGAAGTGGCTCTTCAATTGTTTGCAGTGTTTGTTTCGGAGGGCTTTCCGAAAGAAAAGCTATTTCTAGAGGCTATGCGTCAGATCGAGTTTTTTCATACAGAGATTATAGGGAAGCATGAAAATGTTGTTGCGATTTACGAGTGGGAACAGCTTGAAACATTAAAAGAGGGACAAATTGGAGCTGTATTATCTTTAGAAGGTTTAGATATGATTGACGGAGATATGCTAAGGCTTAAGTTTTTATTAGCTCATGGCGTAAAATTAGTGGGGCTAACATGGAATGGAGCAAATGAGGTGGCAGATGGTGCTTCGGAGATTTCTGGTACTGGCTTAACCTCTTTTGGAGAAGAAGTAGTAGAGTTTTTGAACGAACAAAACATTATTATTGATGTCTCTCATTTGAGTGAAAAGTCTTTTTGGGATGTGCTGCCAAAAGCAAAGTGGTTGATGGCAAGCCATTCGAATGCACGTGCAATATGTGATTCATCAAGAAATTTAACGGATAAACAAATAAAAGCATTAATCGAAAAAGATTCCCCTATTCATGTCGTGTACTATCCACAGTTTATTAACCATTTTAAAAAGCCTGTAGAAATTCAAGACTTAGTGGAGCATATTGATCATATCACTTCTCTTGGGGGGAAACATCTGATAGGATTGGGTTCAGACTTTGATGGAATCGGAGAGTTTATCACAGGACTTGAGGATGCTTCTAAAACGCAAAATTTAGTGAAGCAGCTAATAAAGACCTATTCTACGAAAGAAGTAGAAGGATTTACAGCGCAAAATTTTGGACGATTTGTAAAGCGAATTAGCAAGGAGGAACAAAATTGAGTGGCTTACCAGAATGGTTTTTTGCAGTTGCGATTGCAGTAGTTATTTGCTTCATCATTGTTTCTGAATGGTGGACTCGAAGAGGGTAGAGAGTATGGTATACTAGACAAATGAAAAACAACGTAAAGAAAGAGGAATCACATGCTAACATTTGAAGAAAAAGAAGCAATTATTCAAGAATTTCCAGAGTTAACTCGTAAAGAAGTATCCCTGAAACGAGTGAATTACCATTATGAAAAGAGTTTATATGAAAAAACAACGGTGATTTATCATCTTCATCCAAATGGGAACGGGTTTGTATATGTTGGAGATCTTCCACAATATGAAGAAGCCGATGACAAAGGGCTTTTGAATATCCGTGAAGCTTCTGCTGATGAATTAAGAAAATTGATTAAAGACTCCATTGCTTATTTAGCTACAGAGGAAGAAGAACTTGTAGATGAAGAGATTGAAGAAGAGTGGAAAAACAAAGAAGATTCGAAGTTAACATTATTACAAGAGGATACGTTATGGAATATCTATCATGGCTACAACCTAGAAGAAAGCTTTGGTTCATATGATGAAGCAAAGGCATATCTATTAGCAGAAGGTTTCCGCCGAGTTGGTATAAGATAAGGAGGTTCCAGTATGAGAGGGAAATACACTGTAGGAATAATTTTAGCAGTTCTCTTCATTGCTATTGGATCCACGTTTTATTTTATTATGCAGTTTTTCGAAGACAATCCAACCCAAGCTCAGCCGACTGGCTACATTACAGGTCTTATTGTAGATATGGAAGATAACGGAAGTATTTTAGTCGTGAGTGATTTGACGGTAGAGGAAGCAAAAGACCTTTCAGTCCAAGAAGCAATTGACACTGGAAAAGATGCAACTTGGTTTTCATTGACGATGGATCAACGGAATAAGTTAGAGCTTTATGATGAAGTGAAAGTAGGGTATGAATCACTTGCAGAGTCTTATCCAATGCAAGGGTCAGCAAAAACGCTTGAAAAACTAAATGAATAATAGTAAAGGAACCGAAATAACGGGATAACTCATTCTTGTTACTTCGGTTCTTTTCATTTATGCGCTGTTAAACGATCATGTTGTTATGGACGAAAACCTACTTGCTTTCCGCAGGAGTCTTGCGGATCTTCGTCACAAAATATATTCTTCTAAAAACAACAGCCTAATTTAACAGAGCCTACATTTAATCTATGAATACTTCTATTATTTGTGTAACGTAAGAACTAGTTAGATTTTTTTGGAGTAATAGGCGTTAGATTGTTGTTAAGAGCGTAAAACCATGTTACTCTGTTCCAAGCATGTTAGTTTTTTGAATAGGAGTAGTTATATGACAAGTGATCAAAGAAAGAAATTGTTTATACTGATGATCAATATGTTTATTGCAGTGGCGAGTTTTGGGATTATCATTCCAATTCTGCCTGCTTATCTAAAATCAATTGGGCAAGGCGGGACTGCTGCCGGGCTTATGATAGCGATATTTGCTGGAGCCCAGCTAGTAATGTCACCAATTGGAGGGAAGTGGGCAGATAAATACGGAAGAAGAATCATGATTATTGCAGGTCTAAGTGGGCTCGCCTTATCTATGTTTGTTTTTTATCTCTCCGATACGGTCAGTATTTTATATATATCACGTGTAATAGGTGGTGTTGGAGCAGCATTATTAATTCCCGCTATCTTTGCTTATGTAGCAGATATTACGACAATGGACCAACGTGCAAAAGGAAATAGTTATATTTCTGCTTCGATGTCACTTGGTATTGTTATTGGTCCTGGAATAGGTGGATTTTTAGCAGAGTACGGATTGAAAATGCCGCTCCTTATTTCGGCCATTGTAGGAGTTGCGGCTGTAATCTTTTCGACTTTCTTACTAAAGGAAAGTAAACCGGAAGACAGTCTAGTTACTGAAACTAAACCAGAGCCAATGGTAAAAGAGATCGTTCAATCATTTAAAAAGCCATATTTTATCCCGCTAGTGATTACATTAGTGATGAGTTTTGGTTTAATGGCATATGAATCGGTTCTTGGACTGTTTGTAGATAATCAATTTGGAGCGTCTCCACAAGACATCGCTTTGATGGTTACAGCTACTGGAATTGTCAGTGTAATTGTGCAGCTATTTGCTGTTGATTGGGCTGTTCGTCGATTCGGCGAAGCAAATGTATTAAGAATATTTTTAGGTATCACAGCTTTTGGATTTTTACTTTCCATTTTAGCTTCTAGCTATACATTTTTCTTTGCTATTACAATGATTATCTTCCTATCCACTTCTATTTTACGCCCTGTGCTTACGACGCTAATATCGAAGTTAGCAGGGAAGGAACAAGGATTTGCCATGGGAATGAATAATGCGTATATGAGTATTGGAAATGTATTAGGTCCATTACTTGCTGGACTATTATATGATGTGCATATTATTTATCCGTTTATTTTAGGATTAATTGTCCTGGTTATTACGATGATTGGATCGATAATGTGGAAGGGTACGAAGAATATAATATAAAAAATGGGGTTGCTTATAAAAGTCGGTGTACATTGATTTTTGTGAACAGCCCTTTATTTATTCGTCACATTTTTATCACATTTTTCTGAATGTTATACTGGTGTCTTAAAAATACGAAAAGTTATAATAGAAGTATGAATTAAGAAGGGAGAATTTATGATGGTATACCGTAAAACGCGTGTAGCCAATTTAGCTATTGCTTTTCTTCTTCTAGTACTTGTAACTAATTTTCTTTTGTATCAATCAAGCGTTCCAGACTTTTTATCTCTTCAAGTAACAAGTAGTGCTGCGATTGGCTCCCTAATAGACTTAGCAATTATAGCACCACTCCTCTTTTATGCTGCATTTAAAATCTCTATTAAACAAACGATCGGACTAATGGTCGCTTGGTTAGTAATTGCTCGGTTCTTAATTCCGTCCGAATTGTTTGCACCTTTTGCAGGAATCCTTTATGCAGGAATTGCAGTGGAGGTTTTACTGGTACTAGCAGAACTTGGGTTGTTATTTTTAGTCATTTGGAAAGTCCCGCTAATTCGAAAACAAATGACAGAAATGAATGAGGGCGCTATATACAGTCTGCTACCTACCGTAGAAAAAGTAGTAACGAAAAATATTTTTATTCGAATTGTCATGTCCGAATTTCTAATGATGTATTATGCATTTTTTACTTGGAAAAAGAAAGCACCGAGCCACGCTGGTGTAGTAACCATGCATGTAAAGACTAGTGCTGTAGCGTTCAACATAATGCTAATCCACGCAATTGTAATTGAAACAATTGGTCTTCATTGGTGGCTGCATGAAAAATCAATCGTCCTATCAATTATTCTACTTATATTTAATATATACTCGGTCTTTTTCTTTCTAGCAGGTATTCAAATTACTAGACTGCACCCATTAGAAATAAAGAATGGAAAACTCTACATTACCCAGGGTCTTACAGCTCGAATGGTTGTTCCACTCAACATGTTGAAAGAAGTAGAGTGGGGGGCGGCACTTCCAAGTAAAGATACACTACAATTTATGTACCGAGATTTTGAAGATGTAGTACCACAAGCGATTATCCATCTACATGAACCAATAGAAGCAACGATATTCATGGGAATGAAAAAAAGCGTAACAGAATTTGCTATTCGTGTGGATGAACCTCAGAAACTGAAAGAACTTCTTGCAAATAGTTGAGTCCTCTTTAATTGACCTAGAAAATGATTCACGTTATAATTATCTCAAATTCAAGATAATTAAAAGGGAGTTTTAACATGAAGCATGTTTTCTATAAAGGCCAAGATTCAACACGACCAACATTATTGCTTTTACATGGCACAGGTGGGAATGAGCATGATTTAGTAGGATTGGGTAAAGAAATAGACGGAGCAGCGAATATTTTAAGTGTTTGCGGAAACGTATTAGAGAACGGAATGCCACGTTTCTTTAAACGTCTGGCTGAAGGTGTATTTGATATGGAAGATTTGAAGTTCCGGACAGAGGAATTGAAAAATTTCATTGATGAAGCGGCAGAGAATTATGAGTTTGATCGCGATAATGTAGTAGCCATTGGTTATTCTAACGGTGCAAATATTGCTGGAAATCTTTTATTCGAATATGAGCATGTGTTAAAAGGTGCGATTTTACATCACCCAATGGTTCCGAGACGTGGTGTGGAAATCCCTGCACTTTCAGGGTCTCCTGTATTCATTGGAGCTGGGAAAAATGATTTCATGTGCCCTGCTGCAGAATCTGAGGAATTGCGTGATTTACTACAAAACGCTGGAGCAGAGGTAGAGTTGTTTTGGCATGCGTTCGGTCATCAGTTAACGCAAGATGAAGTGCAAGCAGCAAAAGACTGGTACAAAACGAAATTTTGATAATTGGGATATCCAATAAGTCGAGGAATCGCTGACTTATTGGATATTTTTTGATATCGGATGATAAACTCGCAAAATCGGATAATAAATAGGAATAATCGGATAAAAAGGGATGATAATCGGATGATTTCCTCGACGTGAATAACAAAACAGCCAAGCAGAATATCATTTCTACTTGGCTGTTCTCTATTTAATGCCATTTACTAGCTTTATATGGTCCTTTTCTAAATGGCAACCACCAATTCCATTTGCCGAGTAGCTTCATTAGACTCGGAACTAATAACAATCGAATAATGGATGCATCAATAGCAACTGCAATAGCGATGCCAATACCAATTTGCTTCACGGGCATCACATCTGTAAACGCAAAAGCCCCTGTAATCACAATCATAATCAACGCTGCTGAAGTAATGATCTTACTTGTAGAGGTAAGTCCATCAATCGTTGCGGCCGTATTATCTAGATGCTTCGAATATTCTTCTTGAATACGTGATATTAAGAACACCTCATAGTCCATACTTAATCCGAATACTAAGCTAAATACAATGACCGGTATGATCAACGCAATTGTCGTTTCCTCTATTCCAAAATGTCCATATTGAAAAATGTACACAAGTATACCAAAAGTAGAAGCAAGCCCAATCACATTCATCAGAATGGCCTTCAAAGGTATTAAAATGGAACGGAACGCAATCATTAGAATAACGAAAGTGGAGCCCAAAATGATTGCTAACAATAAGCCTACTTTATTAAAGATTTCATCGAAAATTTCTTGATTAAATTTCGGTTGACCACCAACCAAGATCTCGACACCTACATCTTTTCCCGACCATTCCCGAGCCCAATCCTGTGCTTCAGTAGAAGAACCATTTAAATTAAGTGTCACTGGAACAAGCAATTTATCTCCCTGCACAAACGATTCCATTAAAGGTGTTAGCTGAGCTTTTACTTCAGGAACTTGCATGCTCTGCTCCCATTGTTCGACAGAAGAAATTTTACTGGCAGTAAAAATGCTGTTAACCGTGTCCACATCTTTATCTGCTAATAACTGTACCTCTAATTTTTTTATTTCTTCTAGGCCTTCTGTATTGTCCCAACCTTCTTTTCGTTCCGCGATAATATATACAGTCGATTTTTCGCCTAACCCAAACTCTTTGTCCATTAATTCATACGCTTGACGAGAATCGTACGTAATTGGTAATGAATCTACTTGCGGAATAGCTAGTTCCATATCTTTAATAGGAATAATCCCAATTCCTAAAATAATAAGTGCCACAACAATTAATGTCACAGGTCGTTTCATCACAAATGCGGCAAAATTCCGCCATCTAGTAGTACCACCTGGTTTTACGCGTAGAATAGTCCATTTATTAATACGATCTTTCAATATAAGCAGGATGGATGGCAATAACGTGATAGACGCTAGCACAGCCATGAATACGACAAGCATACCACCTAGTGCAATGTTTTGGAAAATCTCCACTTTCATGACAAGCATGGCACCTAGTCCGATAAATACACAAATTGCAGAGAAAATAATAGAACGTCCTGCAGTTTGGATAGCTGTTGAAACAGCATCGTGTACGGATTGCTTCAAAAGCTCTTCTTTATAACGGTTGATCAGAAGTAGGGCAAAATCGATACTTAGTGCAAGGCCAAGCATGGGAACAATATTCATGACGAATATGGATAAATCCATCGTACTACTAAACAATGTCATCATTCCAAATGTAGAGACAACTGTTACAATTCCCACTAGTAGGGGAACAAAAGCAGCTACCACACTTCCAAAAGCAAGTAAAAGTACAATAACTGCAATGGGTAAACCGATTGTCTCAGCATTTACTAGATCTTTTTGACTTGCGCTATTAATGTCTTTATTAATTGCAGCACCGCCAGTTAATATGACTCCTTTTTCGTTATCAATTGTTTCACGTAATGTATCTACAACACCTGGCATATCCTTTGTATCGGCATTAAAATGCAACATGGCGTATGCTATATGATCTTTATATAGAGAAGGATCATCCAAAGGGGATTGAATGGATTCGGCAATATTTAGTCGCTCAATGTTTGCTAAAGTCTTTTCTATTGTGTCATCTGTTGTTTGGTCAAACACTACGAATAATGTTTCAGCTGGGAGATCAAATGTGTCTGTTAGCTCTGCCATCACTTGTTGATGCTCGCCATCTACTTTAAAACCGTCCCCTTCCAATAAACTAGGTAAACGAATAGCAAAAACGGCTAAAACAATGAACAATATTAGCCAAGCAAGAAGTATTGCTTTATAATAACGCAACACTATATTAGATAAAAACTTCACGATATTCCTCCTTAAGTGAACCTATTTATATTGTAATGCAAAAAGGAGTTAACATACTAATATAATGCTAGAATGGAATCATGATAAAAGTGGGGGGAATACACAATGAAAATAACGGCACCTAAACTATCCAGCTCTTTAATGGAACTAAATATTAGTGAGGCACTTCTAGAAGACAATTTCGTTTCTGGAGGAATCGTGACATCTTTACATTTAGACGCAGAACAAGAGGATAAAATTATGTTTGACCAAATACATTTTCAAAATATTTCAATGGAAGGGGTTCGTTTTCATCAAGTTGAATTTATTGATTGTTTGTTTGAAAAATGTGATTTGTCTAACGTAGATTTTGGAGATGCTGTGTTTCACCGAGTAGAAATCCGTGGGTCAAAGTTGTTAGGTACAAATATTTCTCAAAGTAGACTAACAGAGGTGAAAATAGAAGACTCTGTTGCAAATTATGTAAATATGAGCTTTTCTAAACTCAAAAAAGTAGCGTTTAAACAAGTAACATTAAATCGTTCTGATTTCATCGAAGCTACTTTTGACAAAGTCAGTTTGGAAAAGTGTGAGCTAGATGGCGCAAACTTCACCGAAACCCCTTTAAAAGGAATAGATTTAAGCACCAACACATATGAGCAAATCACGGTTTCTCTGGACCAACTCACAGACTGTAAAGTATCTACCGAGCAAGCGATTGGCTTTGCAAAATCTTTAGGATTAATCATAGAATAATAAAACCCCTTGTCCAAAAGACAAGGGGTTTGCTATTTAAAAGAATAAGTTAAGTACTTGGAAGATGACTCCTGCAACTAAAGCAGAAATTGGTAAAGTAATAATCCATGTTATCACGATTTTTTTAGCTACTCCCCATTTCACACCTTTCACACGTTGTGCTGATCCAACCCCCATAATTGCGGAAGAAATAACATGTGTAGTGGAAACTGGTAAATGAATGGTTGTAGCACCAAAAATAATCATGGCAGATGATAAATCCGCTGCAGCTCCGTTGATAGGACGAATCTTCATGATTTTACCGCCAACTGTTTTAATGATTTTATAACCGCCAATGGAAGTACCTAGTCCCATTGCAGTTGCAGCAGCAATACGAACCCATAACTGAATGTCGTCAGTAGCTTGCAGTTGTGCTGCAATTAACGCCATTGTGATAATTCCCATGGCCTTTTGTGCGTCGTTTGTACCGTGAGTAAATGATTGGAGTGCCGCAGTACCAATCTGGAATATTCTAAAGCGCTTATTTGTTCCGTATAAGCTACCGTTTTTAAAGACTATCTTAAATAGAGACATCATTAAGAATCCGACAGCAAATGCTAAAAATGGAGAGATGATTAGCGCTTGAATTATTTTAATGAATCCTTCCCAGTTTAATACGGAAAAACCAGCAGCAGATACAGCAGCACCGGCAATAGATCCGATTAGTGTATGTGAAGAACTGGAAGGAATTCCATAATACCAAGTGGCTAAGTTCCAAATAATAGCGGAAAGAAGGGCAGCTAGAATAATAAGCGTTCCATTTTGTAATGTAAAGGGATCAACAATATCCTTTGTAATAGTTTTAGCAACTCCAGTAAAAGTTAGAGCCCCTACAAAGTTCATAATTGCAGCCATTAATACAGCAACTCTTGGTTTTAAAGCTCTTGTAGATACAGAAGTAGCAATTGCATTAGCCGTATCATGAAACCCATTGATAAAGTCAAATACAAGGGCAAAAATTACTACTAGAATCGTTAGAATTAGAATAGAATCCATAATTACGAACTCCTATGCATTTCGCATGATAATTGTTTCAAGCGTATTGGCTACGTTTTGACAATAATCTGCGATGTCTTCTAATTGTTCATATATGTCTTTAAATTGAATAATTCGAATTGGGTCTTTTTCGTTTAAAAATAATTGCTTGATAGATGAACGAAGAACTTCATCACATTTACGTTCATATTCTTTAATTAGAATGGAATGTTCATGCATTTTTAGAAGTTTTTTCTGTGAAAGAAGTACCATTGCCTTCACGATTTCATCTGTGCTCTTTACGATATATCCCAAGAATGTGCGCATTGATTCATCAATTTCGATTAGCGAGAACATTTCTAAATGAGCAGTAAAATTGTCGATGCCATCTAAGATATCATCCATGCGAATTGCTAATTGAAGTATATCTTCCCGTTCGATTGGTGTCATAAAAGATTTATTTAACATAACGATTAATTCATGAATTAATGAATCTCCCGCCGTTTCATAATTTTTTAAATGAACACTAATTTCCTTTAAATCTGAAACAGTATTAATACGGAAGTCATCTGCATAATGAGCGCCATCACGTACGTTTTCTGCAATTTTTAATAAGGACAAGAAAAATGGATCTGGTTTTTTTGAACTAATCATAAAAGCCTCCTGGACTCTGAGAAATGTTTTTCATCGTTTTTCCTCAAATAGCATAACAAAAAAAATACAAAATCTACACACTTTTTACTCTAAAATTACGAAATTTACAATCCTGTAACATTTAATCCTAAAATAAGGATAGAAATTAACTAATTTAGGTAGAATTATGTCGATATTTATCGAAAATTGAAACAACAATGTCGTTTTTAATAGAAAAACCTTCAATTATCTAAAAAAACAAAAAATATGAAACTTTCTAACTGATTATCCGTATATATAGGTAGATGCAAAATAAGGGGTAAAGGGGTGAGAAAAATCGAGCAAATCTTTTTGTATGGATTAATAGTCATTGGGTTAATTACAATTTTATATGTGTTGTTTGCGGATGCAATAGAAGGAATAGATACAGGGATATTAAATCCGACAACAATTCTTTCCTTCTTATTATTTATATGTGCCTCCGGTTTTATACTTCTTAAGTCAACAAATTGGAATGAACAAATAGTGATTATAGTAGCACTTATTACTTCCAGTCTATTAACATTTTTACTATATTTCTTTGTACTTGTTCCAATGGCTTCGGCAGAAGTTTCGACAGCATACACAAATGAGTCGCTACAAGGCCAAGTTGGAAGAGTGATTGTCCCAATACCTACAAATGGTTTTGGAGAAATTGTGATTGAGACAGTGAATGGACTTATTTCAAAAAGAGCTGCTGGTTACGATAATGAAGAAATTGACTATGACAAGCAAGTTCTGATTATTGATATCAATAATGGCACTTTTTTAGTGAAAGAATATGTACCTTTAACATAAATTATAGGGGGTTTGACCATGGAAATGGAAATGTGGATCGTTATTGGAATTGTAGCATTTGTTTTAATAGCTATATTAGCGGTATATGTAACTAAATACAGAACAGTGGGACCAGATGAGGCACTTATCGTTACTGGTAGTTACTTGGGGTCGAATAATGTACATACTGACGACTCAGGAAACCGTATTAAAATTATTCGGGGTGGAGGTACTTTTGTATTTCCGGTATTTCAACAAGGAGAACCACTTAGCCTTTTATCTAGTAAATTAGAAGTTACTACTCCAGAAGTGTATACCGAGCAAGGTGTCCCGGTAATGGCAGACGGAACGGCGATTATTAAAATCGGCGGCTCTATTTCCGAAATTGCCACTGCAGCAGAGCAATTTTTAGGAAAGTCCAAGCAAGACCGGGAGAACGAAGCGAAAGAAGTATTAGAAGGTCACCTACGTTCGATTTTAGGATCTATGACAGTAGAAGAGATTTATAAAAATCGAGATAAATTCTCTCAGGAAGTACAACGTGTAGCTTCTCAAGACTTGGCTAAAATGGGATTAATCATCGTTTCCTTTACAATTAAGGATGTTCGTGATAAAAACGGATACTTAGATTCACTAGGAAAGCCGAGAATCGCACAAGTAAAACGTGATGCAGACATTGCAACAGCAGAATCAGAAAAAGAAACACGTATTAAACGTGCAGAAGCTTCTAAAGACGCACAACGAGCGGAAATTGAGCGAGCAACTGAAATTGCAGAAGCAGAAAAGGACAATCAGTTGAAGGTTGCTGAATATCGCCGGGAGTCTGATATCGCCAAAGCACGTGCTGACCAAGCATATGAACTGGAAACTGCACGCTCGAAGCAAGAAGTAATGGAACAAGAAATGCAAATTCGAATTATTGAACGTCAAAAGCAAATTGAACTGGAAGAAAAAGAGATATTACGTCGTGAAAAGCAATACGATTCCGAAGTGAAGAAAAAAGCGGATGCAGATCGTTATGCAATCGAACAAAATGCAGCAGCGGCGAAGTCTCGTGAAATTGCCGAAGCAGACGCAGAAAAGTATCGAATTGAAGCAAAAGCAAAGGCTGATGCAGAAAAAGTACGTTTAGATGGACTGGCAAAAGCGGATGCTCAGAGAGCGCAAGGGGAATCAGAAGCTGAAATTATACGCCTAAAAGGTCTGGCGGAAGCGGAAGCAAAACGTAAAATTGCAGAAGCATTTGAACTGTACGGTCAAGCTGCAGTATTAGACATGGTTGTTCGTATGCTTCCTGAGTATGCAAAACAAATTGCAAGTCCACTTTCCAATATCGACAAAATTACAGTGGTGGATACTGGAGGAGGAGAAGGTGGAGGAGCAAACAAAGTAACCTCGTATGCAACAAATCTGATGTCTACTTTACAGGAAACGCTAAAAGCATCTTCAGGAATTGATGTCAAAGAAATGCTTGAAAACTACTCAGGGAAAGGGAATATTCGTCCGAGCATTGAGCAATTAACAGAGGAAGTAAGAAAAGGTATCAGCGTACCATAAATAAACATATGAAAAAAGGTAGCCAAATTAATTCATTTGGGCTACCTTTTTAGGTTTAATTGTAATTACCTTAAGGATTGTATAATATAAGAATATTATGTGAAATGCATTTGAAATGCATGGAGGACAATTGATGCTTACAAAAGAACAGGTACAGGACATAAAGAAAAAGCACTATTTACCTAGAGTTGTGACAGATCAAACGATAACTTCTTATATTGGAAGTGCAAATAATATTTCTTATTCTCTTTATACATTGCTTCCTAAAAGTACTTCATGGATTTATTATAATCCAAATGATTACATAGATTATTGTGAACGTTATACGATTCTCAGTGGGACATTACAAGTTGACTGGCCGAGTGGCAAGGATGTCCTATATCCAGGTGATTACATTGATGCAAAAGTATATAATGCTTTATTGACCTGTTATGCAAAAGAAGAAGTGGAGATATTACTAGAAATGACAACTCCCTTTTTTGAGCGAGATTTTACTGAGCGGGAAATTATTCATCTTGATGCAAAGAAAATTCAAGAAGTAGATGGTTACACATATCATCATTGCTCACGAATTAGAGATTACTCGATTGGACTATGGAAAAGAATGAAGCCACAAGGTGAAGGAGTTTCTACCTTAAGTACTGGCTCCTATTTTCATGACATTGGCAAGCTTGCAATTCCAATTGATATATTAAATAAAGAAGGAAAACTTTCAGAAGATGAATGGAAAATCATTAAAATGCATACAACTTTAGGTGCTGAAATGATGCGAAATCATGAAATTGAAAAAATTCGTCACGCCGCTTTTATTGTAGAAGAGCATCATGAACGGTATGATGGAAAAGGATATCCATATGGACTAAAGGGGGAAGAAATTTCATTAGAAGCTTCCATTGTTTCTGTTGTAGACGCTTTTGATGCGATGACAACTAATCGCGTGTATCGAAGTGCAATGAAGATTGAAAATGCTATCCAAGAAATAAAAGGTGGAAGAGGCACTCAATTCAATCCGAAAATAGTGGATGAGTTTTTGAAAATGCTAGAAGAACAAAATAACGAGTGGTATTAATAAATTTGCTGGCAAAGCCAGAAAATAAATAAAAAGGAGCAAGGAAATATGTCGTATCGTATTGAGCATGATTCTATGGGAGAAATTAAAGTTCCACAAGATAGTCTTTGGGGAGCGCAGACACAAAGATCAAAAGAAAACTTTAAAATCGGAAAAGAAAAAATGCCAATTGGCGTAGTACATGGACTTGCTCTATTAAAAAAATCTGCAGCAATTGTTAGTCATTCTCTTGGCAATCTATCTGAAGCAAAAAAAGATGCAATCTTCGCCGCAGCGGATGAAATTTTAGCAGGTAAGTTAGATGCACACTTCCCGCTAGTCGTTTGGCAAACTGGTAGTGGTACACAATCCAATATGAATGTAAATGAAGTAATCGCACATCGTGGCAATCAAATCCTTGATGAAAAAGGAAGTGAAGAGCGTCTTCATCCAAACGATGATGTAAATAAATCACAAAGCTCAAATGATACATTTCCAACAGCACTTCATATTGCAGGAGTACTTGCAGTAGAAAAGCAACTATTACCAGCAATCGATGTGCTAAAGGGAACGCTTGGAAGTAAATCGGAACAATTCATGGATATCGTGAAAATCGGTCGTACGCATTTGCAAGATGCAACACCTCTTTCACTTGGACAAGAGTTTAGCGGATGGCATAGAATGCTTGAAAAATCGGCAAAGATGATTTCGCAAAGTGTGCAAGACATGAAGGAACTTGCAATTGGTGGGACGGCAGTTGGAACAGGCCTGAATGCGCCAAAAGGTTTTGGTGATTTAGTTGCAGCTGAGATTTCTAATGCATTAGGGATTGAATTTACTTCAGCTAAAAACAAGTTCCATTCCTTAACAAGCTATGACGACGTCGTGTACGTTCATGGAGCAGTAAAGGCACTTGCCGCAGATCTAATGAAGATCGCAAATGATGTTCGTTTACTTGCAAGTGGTCCACGTTCCGGTATAGGAGAAATCTCGATTCCAGAAAACGAACCAGGAAGTTCTATCATGCCAGGTAAAGTGAACCCAACACAAAGTGAGGCAATGACAATGGTCGTAGCTCAAGTGATGGGGAATGATACAACGATTAGTTTTGCAGCAAGCCAAGGGAATTATCAATTGAATGTATTTAAACCAGTAATCATTCATAATTTCCTTCAGTCTGTTGGTTTACTAAGTGATGCGATTATCAGCTTTAATAATAACTGTGCTATTGGAATTGAACCAAATCTAGAAACAATTAAACATCATGTGAACAACTCGCTAATGCTCGTAACTGCATTAAATCCATTTATTGGATATGAAAATGCAGCGAAGATTGCAAAACATGCACATAAAAATGGAACAACATTGAAGGAAGCAGCTGTCTCACTAGATTTACTAACTGCTGAAAAGTTCGATGAAATCGTACGACCAGAGAAAATGATCTAATTCGAAAAGGAAGTATATAAATGAAAAAATTAATATTTATATTGGTAAGTGCTTTACTTGTACTTTCTGCATGTGGAAAAGAAGCTACAAAAGAAAATCACGAAGGACAAAATGACCATACTGAACATATAGAAAATGGGGACATACAAGAGACAACAGCATCAGCAGATGTATTGCCAACATTTTTAGACAATCAATCCGAGGATATGAAACTTGTCTACCAAGTATCTGCAAAAGCACATGATGTGCTGAAATGGATGCCTTGTTATTGTGGTTGCGGAGATAGTGCTGGGCATATGAGTAACTTTAACTGCTTCGTTCAAGAGATTAAAGAGAATGGTGAAGTTGTTTGGGATGACCACGGAACACGCTGCGCAGCTTGTTTAGAAACTGCTGTTATGGCAATCAACATGACACAACAAGGCAAGTCCCTTGAAGAAGTTCGCAATGCTATTGATGAAGCATTTAAAGAAGGCTATGCAGCACCAACAGATACGCCAATGCCGTCATAAAAAAGTCATCCTACATTTCCCTGTAGGATGACTTTTTTATGGGGCTGTCCAATAAGCCCGTAAATTGAAGCAGGTGTAGAAAAAGGAGTCTTTTTCTACACTTGTTTTTTGTAGGCAATTGATTGTAGTGGAAGACGGCGACTCCCTTTTTTATGGGAGAATAAGCCTGAAGGCAAGATAGCATGAACGCGACAAATAACCCGTTCAAAACGACATTTCAACAAAAAGAAGCCCTTTGACTTCAAACGTCAAAGGGAAATAACTTATTTTATATAATAATCACTAATTAAATGAGACTTAATCACTTCGGTTGGAATCTCAAATGTAACGACGCCCATATAACCAGGAGCGACTTCGTATTTATCAAAAGAAATTGTCAGCTTGTGATCTTTTGTAATAGAGAAAGTTTGATCTGGACGGATAGCTTCGAATTCGAAACCTATTTCTTCCTTATCATCGATCCAATATGTTTTATCAGAATCATTTGCCATTTGTTTTGCCATTTCATCTTTTAAATAAGTAGAGATAGCTTCGATATACGAATCATCTTTAAACAAGCTAGGCAATGTAATTAAAATTTCATTTTTCTTATCAATCGTATCTGTACGCATTGTAGTAGAAGATGACCCAACTGTATTTACATTATAACGACTAATGGAAAGGATATTGTCTGTATCTGTAACAATTTCATACGTAGATGCTACACCTACATGCCCTCCACCTGCTTCTTTCATTTCTTTCATTTCTTGTTGGAAGCTTTCATAGAGCGCTTCGTTTTCTGTAATATACTTTTCGTTTAGCATTTGTTCTAATTCTTTATTTTCAAGTCCAGTTACATTAGGTGTTTTTAAGTTTGCGTTGTAGTATTCTTCCTCAACGTTTATTTCTTGTATTGTCACAACTTGAACAATTGAATCAAGCACCGGTACAGTAGAGAGTGATTGTGCTAGTGCAGGACTTACATTCACACTTGCAATAAATAGGGATGATGCAGCTGCCACACCGATTCCCCATTGTTTAAATGGTGCATTTTTTTTCTGTTTTCTTCTTGCCTCTTGAATAGACTTTTCTACTACACTTTGTAACTCACTTGGAATTTCAATATCATCATATTGTTTTTTTGCGTGTTTTAACCTCTTCATGCCTCCACCTTCTCTTCCATTTTTATTCGCAGTTTTCGAAGCGCTGCGTATAATCTCGTTTTAATCGTATTGGTGTTCTCGTTTTGAATTTCAGCAATTTCCTCGATTTTTAAATCCTCGAAATAACGTAGGACAATAATGGTTTTATAAGGCTCTTTCAATTGATCGATTGCCTCATATAAGTCATAGTCTCTTTCAACATCTCTTTGTTCTGGCATGAACGAATGAAGTACATCATCGTCCATTGCTTGCATGCGTCCATGCTTTTTGATGAAATCTAATGAAGTATTAATGACTATTCGATAAAGCCAAGTTTTCAAATAACCGATTTCATTTAATTGATCAATGGACTTCAATGATTTAAAAATACTCTCTTGTACAATATCGAGTGCGTTTTCTTTATTTTTCACATAGCTGTATGCAAGTCGATATAATGTATTTTGATTTTCAATTATATAGTTTTCAACTAGTTGATATTTTTCCTTTTTAGTCATGACATGGGTATGCTCCTTTTTTCTGTACCGTACCGCGATTACGTAACACTTATTTGACGGACAGTCTTCGTGGAAAGTTTGCATAAATAAAAATATTATTTTGCTATGTTAGTTTCTTAAGAAATTCTTCATTTTTATCCTTCCAAAATGTTAAGAAACAATGGTTACACTATGAAAGTAGCAAAACGGAAGGAGAAAACAAATGATACAAGTTCAGAATGTCAATCATACATTTCTAATAGGAAAAAAAGGGAAAGAAAAGAAGGTGCCTGTTTTAAAAGGATTATCCTTTGAAGTTGAAAAAGGTGAAATCGTTGCAATTGTAGGGAAAAGTGGATCAGGTAAGTCTACTTTACTTCATACAATAGCAGGCTTTATGACCCCGGAACAAGGCTCTATTACAGTGAATGGCCAAGAAACTGCTTTTTTAAACGAAACCGAAAGAGCGAAGTTTAGACTAAATAATTTTGGGTTCATATTTCAAAATTTTCAACTCATGCCAGGTCTAACGGCATTTGAAAATGTAGAACTGCCATTGAAATTAAAAGGAGTATCTTCGAAGATAAGAAAAGCTAGTGTGAATCAGTTACTGATGAAGGTAGGATTAGCCGACGTTGCCGACCATTATCCGAACGAATTATCAGGCGGACAACAACAAAGAGTTAGTATTGCACGAGCGCTAATTACGAATCCACCTATACTTTTTGCGGATGAGCCAACTGGCAGCTTAGATTCGGAAACAGAGCAAGATATTTTGTTATTGATTCAAGACCTCAATCAATCACTTGGAGTAACGTTTGTCATGATTACGCATGATGAAGAAGTTGCTAGTATCGCTCATCGAAAGTTCCGAATGCACGATGGAGAACTAGTGAAAGGAGATGTAGGATATGTTATTTAAAGACCAAGTAGATTTTGTACGTCAACATATTAAGAAAAACAAATTACGTGTGTTTATGACGGTGCTAGCTGCAACAATGGGGTGTGCATTTTTAATCGTACTTGCTTCGATTGGATTTGGCATACAGGACACGATGCGAAAAGAAATATTAGAAGATCAAGCCATTACCGAAGTGGAAGTTTATACAAATGATGGGGAAGAATTCGATATTTCCAAAATTGGAGCAGTCGAGCATGTAAATGCAATTGTGCAAAGAACAAATATGGACGCAATGGCAGTTTCTCAAATAGAGAATCGTTCGCTTGAAGGGAATATGCTACTTACTAACTTTGCAGAAGAAGAAAAATCAAATCTTAAACTATCCGAAGGGCGTATGCCAAAAAAGGAAAATGAAATCGTTGTAGGCTACCAGTTTGCAGAAAGCTTATTAACGGATGCGGAACGTAAAGAAATGGAACAAAGTACGGAAGAAGATGCTAAACCTATAGGAGGTTACAAAGAATCTTTAATCGGGAAAAAAGTTTCCATGTCACTTCAATCTTACGAATCGGAAGAAGCTTTCTCAGAAACATGGGATTTCACAATTGTAGGGGTAACGGAGAAACCGGCAAAGGATTGGTTTGTCGATACGAATATGTTGTTAGACGAATCATGGAAGGACAAGTTTCAAGAAGTGTACGAGGCGAATGTGGGGGGAGAGAATACTGACTTATTCTTCTCTAGCACAAAAATCTATACTTCTAGCTTAGAACATGTTAAATCGGTAACGGAAGAGTTAAAAGAAATGGGGTATAGTGTGTATTCTGTTTCAGAACAATTAGAGCAGCTAGATGTCTTTTTCATGGCATTTAAAATCGGACTTATCTTTGTTGGGACAATCGCAGTATTAATCTCATCGATCGGTATTTTTAATACGATGACAATGGCGGTAACAGAAAGAACTCGTGAAATCGGTGTGATGAAAGCGATAGGAGCTAGTCCTAAACTGATCCAACGTTTGTTTTTGATGGAAAGTGCATGGATTGGTATTATCGGAACGGTGCTTGCAGTTATCATTTCATATGCAGTGAGTTTCCTGGCGAACTGGATATTACCGATGGTAGTGGGAGCGGCACTAGATGAGGATGGATTCCAAGATTTATCGATTACCTTCTCCTTAATCCCTTGGCAGCTTGTTGTTATTGCATCTGTAATAAGCATTGGGGTTGCGATGATTTCCGGATGGAAGCCGGCGCGGAAAGCAACGAAAATTGATGTAATTCAGGCATTACGTCAAGAATTATAAAAGGTCGTCCCAATTGGGGACGACCTTTTAGTTTGCAATTGTAAAATAGGCGATAAATAGAACAAACACAACAAGTGCATTTAGTAGATTATATTTCGTTCTCGAAATTACTTGATCAAATTTCCCCGATTTATTAATAAATGTAATTCCTAAGTAAGTAATAAGAATTGCTAATAACAAAGCGAAAATCGGTAGCATTTTATATATCTGTACATTGATAAAATGCACGATGATGATAGCAATAGACATTGCTACACCATAAGCTACTTTTTTCAGTGTCGGTTCTTTCAAAATATTTTGCTCCAATCTGGTATTTAATTAAGAAAAGTATTCTTTCAATTCTTTTTCCAAAAAAGGGTTTGCATGAAGCATTTGCTTAAACTGTTTATAGCCTTCTAATTGTTCAGGTGTTGCTTTTTTTCCCGTTTTATAAGCACGTATTAAAATGTTTTTCGGTGTGTTTTCGATGTCGATAAATTCAACTAGCTGTGCTTCATAACCTACCATGTTTAATATTTCAGCTCTGATAGAGTCCGTTGCAAGTGCTGCAAATCGTTCCTTAATAAGACCATGCTTTAACATAATATCTAGCCCAGGTGCATTCAGCTGTGTATTCAGTTCATGCTGACAGCAAGGCACGCTTAAAATAACACTCGCGCCCCATTTTACCGCGCGACCTAACGCTAAATCTGTCGCCACATCACATGCATGAAGCGTTACGACCATATCAACAGAAGCTTCATCGTTGTAATCACTAATATCTCCTACTAAGAACTCTAGCTGATCATAGCCTAGATCATTTGCGATATTGGCACATTCCTCAATAACTTCTTTTTTCAGATCAAGACCGGTTACCCGAATATCGAGTCCCTTTTCAATTTTTAAATAATGATAAAGTGCAAACGTTAAATACGATTTTCCTGATCCGAAATCGAGAATTCGAACAGGTTGATTCTTTGGTAAGTGGACAAGTGTATCATCAATAAATTCTATAAAACGATTAATTTGTTTAAACTTATCATACTTTTGCTTTTTCACTTTCCCTTCCGCTGTTTGGACACCTAATCGAATTAGGAAAGGATAAGGCGTATTTTCATCTAAAAGGTAATTCTTTTTTCGGTTATGTGATAGGTCTACTGTTTTGGTAGAGATTGTTTTCTCTGATTTCCACATTACTTTGTTTTTCTTGGATAGCTGTACATGTACTTTTTCCGATGTGAAATCCGCATGAACTTGACGGAATTGCTCTAACAACTCATCCAGTGTTTTTGTGAATTCTTCTAATGGTATATTTTCATGCTTTAAAATACGTTCGTATTGATATTCTAGTTGAATATGATACATATTTTTTATTTCAATAGGCTTTAGTTTCACACGCTTTACTTCATTCGATTTAGCACGTGTTTGACTAATTGTTGCATGGATTAATTGTTTGTTTAGGATTTGCTCTAGTAGATATTCTTTCATTTCTTGAAACTCCATAAAATTCGCCTTCTTTTTCGTAAGATACTTGGAAATAGTGTATCACAACAACGCCATTTTGGAGTAGAAGAAGGAATTGACGTTTTACGTATGGAATGTTTGGAGTGTAGATAACAAATATTGTACGCAAAAAGGAAGGGAATATATGATTAGACACTGTCAAGAGAAGGACCTAAACGATATTTTGGAGATTTATAATGATGCAATAATAAACAGTACGGCTGTTTATACCTATTCACCAAGCACACTAAAAGATAGAGGTTCATGGTTCAAACAGAAAATGGAAGATGGGTATCCAGTTTTAGTGTTAGAAGAGAATAATAAAGTAATTGGGTTTGCCACATTTGGCCCTTTTAGACCTTGGCCGGCATATAAATATACAATTGAACATTCAGTTTATGTACATAAAGATTATAGAAAAAAAGGTATTGGAACTGCGTTGTTAAAAGAAATAATTGAGATTGCAAATAAGGAGAACTATGCCACACTTATTGCGGGAATAGATGCTACAAATGTTCAAAGTATTAAAACACATGAACGATTAGGTTTTACCTTTTCAGGGACGATACAAAAAGTGGGGTTCAAATTTGATAGATGGCTTGATCTCTCTTTTTATCAACTGGAACTTAAAGGTCCAGAAACGCCAACAGAATAGTAAAATAAAAAGCCTCATTACTTAAATAAATAGAATAAGTAATGAGGCATTAAATGTACAAGGCATTATTTTTCTTCGATGTAGGTCAATGTTTTTCCAGTAATACCAGTTAAAATAGTAAGTATTGGACAGAGTAAGCAGAAGAATGCAAATGGCAGG
The DNA here is from genome assembly GCF_038637725.1 of Psychrobacillus sp. FSL H8-0483. Lineage (NCBI taxonomy): Bacteria > Bacillati > Bacillota > Bacilli > Caryophanales > Bacillaceae > Psychrobacillus > Psychrobacillus sp. FSL H8-0483. Next base: position 3,784,119 of record NZ_CP152052.1, on the reverse strand, counting down.
TAGTCGAACGTTGGAACAGCTAATACATTCGTGATAAATATACCGCACACACTCCACGGAACAAGTGGATTAACGACAGTACCTGCGTCTTCCATTACACGTGCTAAGTTTTTATTTGCTAAACCGACTTTTTGAAACTGTGCTTGGAATGCTTCACCGGTCAATAAAATCGATAAATACTGCTCACCTACTAAAGTATTTACTCCTATTGCAGTAAGTGCGGCTGCTGTAATGACAGATCCCACACTTTTCAATAAACTCTCCACTTTCATCAATAAGCTTTGTACAATACCAAGGGTAAATAAAAGCCCACCCATACTTAAAGCGAGTATAACGAGCCCTATTGTAAACATCATGCTATTAATACCACCTCTTGAAAGTAGGGAGTCAATTACTTCAATGCCTGTATGAGATGTATAGCCGCTAAATAATATGTTTAACACTTCTCCAAAAGTAAAGTGTTGATGGAAATAGGAAACGATTATGCCGGCAATAGATGTTAAAGCCAGAGCTATAATAGCAGGGGTCTTTTTGATTGATAGCACGATTAGTAAAACAAGCGGGAGCAATGTGTACCAATGAATCATCCCTGTTTCAAGGAGTCCTTCTTGAAAGACAGTGATCTGTTTCAGATCATGTACTTCTTTATTAGGCGATAAAATACCGTATCCAATTAGGGAAATAAAGAATGCAGGTATCGTTGTCCACCCCATATTCTTGATATGATCGAATAGATCCACATGAACGATGGCGGATGCAAGACTAGTAGTATCGGATAGTGGAGACATTTTATCTCCGAAAAAAGCACCTGAAACAATGGCCCCAGCTGTAATAGCTAATGAAATATCCATGGCACTCGCCATTCCAATAAATGCTACACCAATTGTTGCGACTGTTGTTAAAGAGCTTCCGATGGATAAACCAATGACACAGGTCACGATAAATACAATGGCGTAGAAAAAGTGTGGAGAAATAAACTGAAAACCAAGGTAGATAAGTGTTGGTATCGTTCCACCCATCATCCAGCTACTAATCAAAATTCCAATAAAGAAAAAAATGAAAATTGCTCCAAGACCTGCCTTGGATCCTTCTACGAGTCCTTCTTCTAATTTCTTGAAAGGTACTTTTTTAAAAAGCCCATAAGTGATGAGTAGAAGTATTGCCAGTAAAATAGGCATATGTGGAACTGCATTAAATTTAATGATACAAACTGCCATTAAAGTGATAATCATCAAAGTAAGCAGCACAGCCTCCAAAAATGAAGGCGTTATCGTCGACCGAATACGAAACATTGTAAATCCTCCTAATAATAATTTTTAGGAATGAAAAAAATCCTTCCAATCCCTATAGATAGGGACGAAGGAAACTCCGCGGTACCACCCTATTTGTTGAACGAATTATCTGTTCAACCACTTCATTAAAAATGAGCTTTTCAAATTGTTGTAATTCATCCGACACACTACCTGAACTTTCACCAACCGTTCAGTCTCTTTTTACTGTACACATGTGGATTACTGAGACAATCACTCATATATTCCGCTTTCGCGATTCAACGCTTTGAAGCGCTGAAGTAATTAGAATTTTACCATGTTCCAGGGATCTGTCAAGAGTGAAATTCATTTTAGAAGACGTAAAATTAAACGTCAAAATTATTTGAATATCAAGATAAAACGATGTTAAATAGTCAATCGAAAAGGGGTGGATTGGTTTGTTAAACGAAAAAACAGTTGGAGAAGTTATGAAAGAAGCAGCGAGTAAGTTTCCAGAACAAGAAGCGTGTGTATATCTAGAGCATGATATTCGAAAAAAAATATTAGAAATTTGATGAAGAAACGGGTTAAAGCCTATTGCAAAGCTAAAATATCCTTTCATAAAATATCGAATTTATCGATGCCTGCCAATGAAAAAAATTCCAGCAAAATTCAAAAGTTCCTTTTACGGGAAATGTCGAAAGAAAAGGTAGAGGTTTAACTAGTAAACGACATATTTCCTGGGAAATAGACAACGTGGATGGCGAGTAAACTCGTCATCCATTTTGCAATTGTTGTATAATAGAGGTAAAGGTAAATTATAGATATATTGAGAATTAGAGGTGCGGGCATGTACTTGGATCATATTGTTCATCACATAACCAAAAAACCAATAGAAACAGCAGAAGATTGGAAAGCCAAAGGATTACATGCAGTTGTTGGAGGACAGCATACTCACTGGGGTACGTATAATGCACTTCTGTATACAAAAACTAGCTATATTGAATGGCTTGCCCTTGAGCATGAAGAGGTTGCAAACCATGCTAATCATCCACTCGTAGATTTATTATTACATGATTTGAAGACTGGTCCAGGGTTTGGAACAATCTGCATTCGGACGACGACAATTGACGAACTATGCAAGCAACTCGAAGAAAAAGGTATAGAAACATCCGGAGTTTTACATGCTGAAAGAAAAACAACAAGTGGCTTAGTACGTAAGTGGAAAATGCTTTTCGTGAAAGAAGAAGTAAGGGATGCGTTGCCTACTCCATTTTTTATTGAATGGCAAGAAAGTGACGAAGAGCGATATCGACTGCTACGAGAAGATGGCACAATCGAAGCGAGTAATTTGGAATTGACCATCTCTTCCTGTGAGTTTCATGTACATAACCCAAGGGAAGTGATGGATAAGTGGCAAGGCTATTTTGGTATGAAAGAACATGATGGGCAAACATTGCTATTATCTAATACACAATTAGTATTTAAACAGCTAGAAACTGGAACGAAAGAAAGGCTTGCAAGCATTTATATTAGTGGATCCGATAAAGAAGAGGATATCATTTACGAACAAGCAGTTTATCGTTTTCGTTAAGAGGGGGAATCATTTTGGACGAATTAATAGAAAAAGCCGTAGTTGTTGCAGTCAAGCTTCAACAGGATGAGCATTTTGAATATGAATTAGAGGAATTGCACAACTTAGCAGAAGCACTAAATGTTCAAGTTGTTGGGGAAGTGACGCAAAATTTAACGAGAGTCACTTCCTCTCACTATGTTGGTACTGGGAAAGTGGAAGAGATTAAAAACTTCTACGAGGAAGCTGGTGCAAACCTTGTCATATTCAACGATGAATTGTCTCCTTCGCAAATTCGCAACTTAGAAAGAGATTTGGATTGCAAGGTAATAGACCGTACGATGCTAATCCTCGATATTTTCGCACGTCGCGCAAAATCGAATGAGGCGCAAATGCAAGTAGAACTTGCCCAACTTCAATATATGTTGCCACGTTTAGTCGGACTTCGTGCATCACTAGGTCGACAAGGTGGGGGAACAGGCGGAGGATTTAAAAACCGTGGTGCTGGGGAAACGAAGCTGGAGCTAGATAGACGTAAAATCGAGGACCAAATTGCCAAACTAAAACGTGAACTAGAGCATGTAAAGGACCAACGAGAAACGCAACGAAAGCAAAGAAAGAAGAGTGCTATACCAGTAGTCTCACTCGTTGGATACACGAATGCAGGGAAATCGACCATAATGAATCAGTTGCTTCGCAAAGTGGGCCAAGAAGATTCCAAGCAAGTTTTTGAAAAGGATATGCTATTTGCGACATTAGAAACATCGGTTAGACAGATTAAGCTTCCGGATCAAAAAGAGTTTTTATTAACAGATACAGTAGGATTCGTTAGTAAGCTTCCTCATCATCTGGTAAAAGCATTCCGTTCGACTTTAGAAGAAGCACGTGATGCGAATTTGCTCCTTCATGTTGTCGATGTTTCTAACGATGAGCATCGTTACATGATGGATGTGACGAATGAAACATTGCTTGCAGTTGGAGTGGAAGATGTACCGACTATCTATGTATACAATAAATCGGACCTAGCAGATTTGAAATATCCGCATGTAACAGGAGATAATATATGGATTTCTGCAAAAGAAGATGCTGGTTTAGATGAACTGCTAGACATGATCAAAAAGCATATTTTCTCTAATTACGTACATTGTTCCCTGCTCGTGCCATTTGAACGAGGAGATATTGTGTCCTATCTAAATGAGCACGCATCTGTTTTGTCTACTTCATACGAAGAAGAAGGTACGCTTGTCAAAGTAGAAGTGAAAAAAGCCGATTACGATCGTTTTCAACATTTTGTATTTGTTCAATAATAATGGAAGGCTACCCAAGTCGAAATTACATTTTCGATCTGGATAGCCTTTTATTTTTGGAAGTAGCTTCTGTTACGAGTGAGTATCGGTGCTATCCGAGGGCAATTGCCGTCATTACGAGAGCAATCACTCCAGATGCGAGAGTACATCAAATCTAAATACAGAAAAGCTGCTTCGCGTATCAGACGCGGAGCACTCTTCGAATTTAAACCTCTTGAAACTGTATATTGTGTAATCTTGCAAAAATACCATCTTGTGCAACTAACTCGCTATACGAACCATCTTCTGCGATTCCGTCTTCCGTTACGACAATTACTCTATCCGCATCACGAATAGTAGCCAGTCGATGTGCAATAATAAGTGTTGTTCGATTTTCTGCAAGCTCCATAAGTGACTGCTGAATAATTTTCTCTGTCTCAGTATCGAGCGCTGAAGTAGCCTCGTCCAATATTAAAATAGGCGGGTTCTTTAAGAACATCCGTGCAATTGCTAAGCGTTGCTTTTGTCCACCTGATAGTTTAAGTCCTCGTTCGCCAATTTGTGTCTCATATCCATCTGGAAGTGACGTAATGAATCCTTCAAGATGCGCTTTTTTCGCTGCATCACGAATTTCTTCCTCTGAAGCATTCTTCTTACCGTACGCAATATTTTCACGAACAGTTCCTGTAAATAGAAACACGTCTTGTTGCACAATCCCAATTTGAGAGCGTAATGACTTCGTGGTAATGTCTTGAATATTTAAACCGTCAATTGATATTGCCCCTTCATCGACGTCGTAAAATCGAGGGATAAGTGAGCAAATGGTTGTTTTCCCGGCACCAGATGGACCAACAAATGCAACGGTTTCACCAGCTTTGATGAATATATTAATATCTTCTAAAACGGATTTATGCTCATCGTATCGGAAACTAACATCTTCGAATGAAATGTCTCCTTTTAAATGCTGAACTTGTAGCGCATTTGGGCGATCCTTAATTTCTGGCTCCTGCTCTACAAGCTCTAGGAATCGTTTAAAACCAGCCATTCCTTTAGGATACAACTCGAGAAGTGCAGTGATTTTGTCAACTGGTTTAATCAACACGTTCACATAGAGAATAAAGCTTACAAGCTCTCCGTTAGAAAGCTTTTCTTGAAATGAAAACCAAGCTCCCACAACAAGCACGATCAGCGTCACTAATCGAGTCATCATATAAATGCTTGAATTGGTTCTAGCCATCACTTTATATGCAGCAAGCTTCGCTAACCGGAACTGTCCATTATCTGCTTGAAAACGAGCCATTTCAAAATTTTCATTTGTAAATGATTGTACGACGCGAACACCGGATACACTATCTTCGACACGCGCATTTACATCTGCAATTTTGCCGAACATGTTTTTCCATGCTTTATTCATCATGATATTCCCATATGTAGCAACAATCGATAAAAACGGCACCATAATAACTGCAATAACCGCAAGTTCTGGATTGATATTGAACATAATGATAAATGCTCCAATTAAGGTCATAATTGCGATGAATAAATCCTCTGGCCCATGGTGAGCAAGTTCGCCGATATCAAACAGGTCATTCGTAATTCGGCTCATAATATGACCTGTTTTCGTATTATCAAAAAAGCGAAAGGATTGTCGTTGTACATGGTTAAATAATTGCTGTCTCATATCCGTTTCAATATTTATGCCAAGTTTGTGACCTTGATAACTCACAACAAAATTCAGAAACGTACTTAAAATATAGACGAATAAAAGTAAAATACTAACTTGCACGATCATGTTCCAATTTCCAGTTGGCAATAACTCGTCGATAAACCATTGAACCGTTACTGGAAACGCAAGCTCTAAAACGGCTACAAACACGGCACTACTAAAATCGATGATGAATAGACGTTTATGTGGTTTATAAAATGAGAAAAACTTTTTTAGCACATTTTGCACCCCTTTCCTTTTTCCTAACGTCTAGACTATTATAACTAAAAATTTTCGAAGTCGATATTAATCAAATTCGCCAGGCTTATTTTCGCTTAGATATTATTAAGTTTGCTCGATAAACGTCTAAAAAACTGTGGCATGTACCGGAGCATTAACTTTATTCAACTGGGATTATAGAAGAGGAAGAATTCTATTCCTGTAATTTCTAATTGCAGAAAATTTAGGCTCCTGCGCAAGTTTGTCACAGAAAGTAATTGCTGAATTAAGTTAAATGGTTTTTGACATCAAAAAGAGGGAAGTAGTATAATATACTTTCTATTTAGAAAAGAGGTAAAAGTATGGTGTCAAGAGAAGAAGTAGTTAAATCGGTTCCGCAAAAGGGATTTTTTGGGCATCCCAAAGGATTATTATCATTATTCTTCACAGAATTTTGGGAGCGTTTTTCTTATTATGGAATGCGGGCAATATTAATTTATTATATGTACTACGAAGTGACCGCAGGCGGACTAGGGATGGAGCGTTCAACAGCTAACTCCATCATGGCTATTTACGGCTCGTTGGTTTATATGTCTGGGATTATTGGTGGTTGGATTGCCGATAGATTGCTTGGTACTACTAAAACCGTATTTTACGGTGGTGTCCTTATTATGTTTGGACATATCGTACTAGCGTTTCCTGGTGGAACGACGCCATTATTTATTTCGATGGCTTTAATCATTATTGGGACAGGTTTATTAAAACCAAATGTTTCAAGCATTGTCGGTGATTTATATTCAGAAAGTGATGTTCGTCGTGATTCAGGGTTTAGTATTTTCTATATGGGTATTAATATGGGGGCATTTATTGCACCTTTAATCGTAGGAACTGTGGGACTTGAGTACAACTTCCACTTAGGGTTCGGAATTGCAGCTATAGGTATGGCGTTTGGGTTAATTGTATTTTTAATTACAAAGAAAAAATACCTAGGCTTAGCAGGTTCATTTGCTCCAAATCCATTGGGGAAAGAAGAACGCAAAAAAGTTATAACCCGAATTAGTATTGCAGTCTTAGTAGTGCTAATCGTTGGTTTCATTTTGGTTCAACAAGGAATTATGACGTTCGATGTATTTACGATGACTGTTTCGATTTTAGGGATAGTTATACCAACCCTTTACTTCATCGTTATGTATAGAAGTGAAAAAACAACTGCAGATGAAAAATCAAGATTACTTGCGTATATTCCGTTATTCGTAGCAGCGATGATGTTTTGGGCTATTCAAGAACAAGGATCGAGCATCTTAGCTCAATACGCAGATGAACGTGTCGATTTAATGATCGGTTCGTTTGAGATTTCTCCTGCTTGGTTTCAATCATTAAATCCATTGTTCATCATTGCATTTGCTCCAGTTTTTGCTTGGTTTTGGGTCAAGCTTGGGGATAGACAACCATCCACACCGAAAAAATTTGCGTATGGTCTATTCTTTGCCGGTCTGTCGTTTATTGTTATGATTATTCCTGCATATGTAAATGGCACAGAATCACTGGTTAGTCCATGGTGGCTTGTGTTGAGTTTCTTCTTAGTTGTACTTGGTGAATTATTATTATCACCAGTTGGTTTATCTACTACAACTAAGCTTGCACCTGCTGCATTTGCTGCACAAACAATGAGTTTATGGTTCTTAACGAGTGCTTCAGCTCAAGCAATCAATGCACAAGTAGTTAAATTTTATTCACCAGAGAATGAAATTCTTTACTTCGGAGTCATTGGTGTCATCGCGCTTGGATTAGGATTTGTACTATTCATCTTTACTCCGCTTATCCAAAAATACATGCGAGGAGTAAAATGATTTAGCAAATAACTGAAACTTTTCTGAAATTTCTTCGTAAAGTTACTATCTGAAAAGAAGGGATGGAACTAATATGAAGAAATGGACAACGCTATTAGCAGTAGCCACATTAACATTAGGTTTAGCAGCATGTAATGAGACAGCTGCCCCAGCAAATACAGAAGTAACGGAGAAAAGCGAGCTAACGCTTAAAGAAGTGTATGAAAAATCGCTTAAAGTATCAGAAGAATTAAAAAGTGTAAAAGCACAAATTGATATGAAGCAAACGATGCATATGCCCACAGAAGATTTAAGTATAGATATTAACTCTATAATGGACATGGAATATGTAGTAGCGCCGATGCAAATGCACCAAAAAGGAACTACTTCCATGAAATCTTCTGATGAAAGTATGCCAGAAGAAGCAATGGAAATAGAAACATACATTGCAGAAGACGCCTTTTATATGTTTGAAGGAACAACTGGTCAATGGATGAAATTTCCTCAAGAAATGATGGATCAATTAATGGGTGCGACAAATCAATCTAACCCTTCCGAGCAATTAAAAATGATTCAAGAATATTTGAAAGACTTTACATTTGAACAGGACAATGAAAATTATATCCTTCGGCTAGACGCCTTTGGCGAAGAATTTACGAAGCTTGTTCAAACCCAAATAGATGAAGCAATGCAAAGCATGATAGGTGAAGGCGAAGAGTTGGATTTGGGCTTAGTTATTAACTCCGTAAGCTATTTAATTCATATCGACAAAGAATCGTTCCAAACAAATAAAGTAGATGTAGTGCTTGATATGGATATGGAAATAGACGGAGAAAAAATGAATATGAAGCAAAATGTAAAATCCGACTTCTCAAACTTCAATGAGGTTGATGAAATTGTCATTCCGCAAGAAGTTATTGATAGTGCTATGGAAATCTAAACAAATATCCTTAAAAAGACTGCTGTAATTGTTGCGAAAAATCGACAAATACAAGCAGTCTTTTTGTTTTCCAATTTTTTTATAGTAAGATTAGGTAGGTAAATAAAAAAGGATGAAAAGGCATAACGTATATTATCAATTGAAAATCATTTTCATTTAACCTTTGACTTGCTAAGGCAAGGTGCTATAATAAAAACTGTGAGTAAATGATAATGATTTTCACTATCGCCCTTTCACAAATAGAATGTTGAGGATAGTTATGAAAAAAAGATATCTTGTAATTGCACTAGTCGCACTTTCTCTCTTATCTCTTTTTGTTGGTGTTACGAGAATATCACCAATGGATTTGTTGGATTTTACTTCGGAAGAGACGCAAATATTTCTCATAAGCCGATTACCAAGACTAATTGCCATAATACTTGCAGGAGCAGGGATGAGTATTGCAGGGCTTATTATGCAGAGTCTTAGTAGAAATAAATTTGTATCCCCAACAACAGCTGGTACACTTGATGCTACTCGCTTAGGGATTTTAATCTCGATGATGGTATTCACAAATGCAACGTATATGCAAAAGATTTCGTTTGCATTTATATTTGCTTTAGCAGGAACATTGCTTTTCATGCAAATATTAAATCGGATTAAATTTAAAGATGCAATATTTGTTCCGCTTGTTGGTCTGATGTTCGGAAACATATTAGCTTCCATTACGACGTTTTTTGCTTACAAAGCAAATATTATTCAAAATATTACTGTCTGGCTACAAGGAGACTTCTCCTTAATATTAAAAGGCAGATACGAACTGCTTTACATAAGTGTACCTGTACTTATAATTGCTTATTTCTATGCTAATCGTTTTACGGTTGCTGGGATGGGTGAGGATTTTGCAAGAAACCTCGGTCTATCTTACAATAGAGTGCTGAATTTAGGCTTGGTCCTAGTTGCATTAATTTCTACCACTGTCGTTTTGACAGTTGGAATGATCCCATTTTTAGGTTTAATCATCCCAAACATTGTATCTATTTATAAAGGGGACCATTTAGAAAAAACGCTACCACATACAGCATTGCTAGGAGTCATTTTTTTGTTAATATGCGACATTTTAGGTAGGGTAATAATTTTCCCATATGAAATCCCGATTGGCATGACGGTTGGTGTAATCGGAAGTGCAATCTTCCTATTCTTGTTGTTTAGGGGGAAAGCATATGCGTAACAGAACAAAAATGCTCATACTATTGGCTTTGGTTTTGGTTTCCATCATACTTTATTTATTTCAAGGATTGAATGGAAGTTATGATTATGCACTTCCACGTCGTGCGATTAAAGTATTGGCGATGGCGCTTACAGGCGTAGCAATTGCATATTCAACCGTGATTTTCCAAACAATTACACATAATCGAATTTTAACTCCAAGTGTAATGGGGCTCGACTCGTTATACATGTTAGTTCAAACTTGTATTTATTATTTCTTTGGGTCGATGTCGATTTTAGTTATTAACAAAAATTATAATTTCTTTATATCTGTTTTAGCGATGATCGTCTTTGCACTTCTACTTTATCGCTTTTTATTTAACGCAGGGAAACGTCCAATCTATTTCTTGCTGCTTGTTGGGATTATTATGGGAACTTTTTTGGGAAGTATTTCAACTTTCCTTCAAGTACTAATAGATCCGAATGAGTTTACAAGCTTACAAAATAAGATGTTTGCAAGCTTTAATAACGTGAATGGTGATTTGGTTTGGATTGCAATGGTCATTATTGTGTTATCGATTATGTATGGATGGCGCACTATTCGAGAGTTGGATGTATTGTCATTAGGCCGAGACAATGCCATTAACCTAGGTGTGAATTACGACAAAATAGTAAAAAGAATGCTAGTTCTGTCAGCTATATTAATTGCTACTTCAACAGGGCTAGTTGGTCCGATTACATTCTTCGGATTAATCGTTGCAAACTTATCTTATCAATTCTTTAACACCTATAAACACTCAGTACTCATAACGGGAGCAAGCTTAATGAGTTTAATTGCTTTAATTGGCGGACAGTGGATTGTTGAACGTATATTTACATTCGACACAACACTTAGCGTAATTATTAACTTTCTCGGTGGGATTTACTTCATTTATTTATTATTAAAGGAGAGTCGAGCTACATCATGATCCAAGTAAAAGAGGTAACCAAATATTTTGCTAAAAAGCCAGTTGTGGACAATGTTAGCGTGAATATCCAGTCAGGAAAAATTACTTCGTTTATTGGACCTAATGGAGCTGGGAAATCTACACTTTTGTCGATGGTAAGTCGTTTAATGGACGCAGACACAGGGGAAGTTTTACTAGATAAATCAAATGTTCGTAAATGGAAATCCGATGAGTTTTCAAAACGCGTGTCCATTTTAAAGCAATCGAATTATATGAATGTGCGTTTAACCATTCGTGAATTAGTGTCATTTGGTCGTTTTCCTTATTCAAAAGGCCGTTTAAACGCTGAGGATACTAAAATGGTCGATCAAGCAATTGAGTATATGAACTTATCTGATTTAGAGAATAATTATTTAGACGAGCTTTCTGGTGGTCAACGCCAGCGTGCTTTCATTGCAATGGTTATCGCGCAAGATACAGAATATATATTGTTAGATGAGCCATTAAATAATTTGGATATGAAGCATTCCGTTCAAATTATGAAGATTCTTCGCAAGCTTGTAGAAGAACTTGGTAAAACAGTTGTAATAGTTTTACACGATATTAACTTTGCTTCCGTTTATTCGGATTATATCGTTGCATTAAAAGATGGTCGTGTCATTAAAGACGGGCCAACACATGAAATCATTAATTCGGATGCGCTTAAAGAGATTTATGATATGGATATTCCTATCCAAGAAATGAATAGCTGCCGCATTTGTGTATATTTTAATTCATAAGAAAAGGGAGTAGTTTACAAATGAAAAAGTATAAATTTTTAGCAATTATGTTTGCATTACTGTTATTAGTATTAGCAGCATGTGGTTCAAATGATGAAACAAAAGAAGATGTGTCAAATAAAGATGAAAAAGCAGCTGAAGAAACAACTGGAGGAGCAGAAGAAGCTTCCGTTTACCCATTAACAATTGCACAACCAGAGGGATATAAAGAAGTTACGCTTGATGCAAAACCAGAAACAGTTGTTGTGTTTGACTATGGTTTCTTAGATACATTAGATGCACTTGGAGTTGATGTAGCTTCGGTATCTTCAAGTAGCCTTCCGACATACTTAAGCAAATATGCAGATGAAGCTACATACAAAAATGCTGGAGCATTAAAAGAACCAGATTTCGAAGCTATCAGTATGATGAACCCAGATGTCATTTTCATTTCTGGTCGACAAGCAGATGCTTATGAAGAATTAAGTAAAATTGCTCCAACAGTTTATGTTGGATTAGATACTACTGACTATATGAACTCTTTTAAAGCTAATACAGAATTAGCTGGTAAAATGTTCGGCAAAGAAGAAGAAGCAACTGCAGCATTAGAAGAAATTGATGCAAAAGTTGCAGAATTAGCAGGAAAAACTGAAAGTATAGAAGAAAAAGCTTTAGTAGTACTTGCTTCTGAAGGAGAATTAAGTGCATACGGTCCTGGTTCACGTTTTGGTGTAATTCATGATGTATATGGCTTTAAAGCGGTTGATGAAAACCTAGAAGTTTCTACACATGGTCAAAACGTTTCATATGAATATGTGCTTGAGAAAAACCCTGATATCTTATTCGTTGTTGATCGAGATGCAGTAGCTATTGAAGGAGAATCTGGTACAAAAGCAGCGATTGAAAATGAAATCGTAAGTAAAACAAATGCCGTTAAAAATGGCAAAGTATATTACTTAGATCCAGAAGCTTGGTACTTATCAGGTGGTGGTATTGAGTCAGAAAACGCTAAAATTGATGCAGTTTTAGAGGCAATTAAATAATTGTTAATGAAGGAACTTCCCAACTTTTCGCTGACCGTTTTCATGGTGAAGGGCTTATCGAAAAGCAATCAGGCTTTGTAAAGCTTGAAGTACTTGTAAAAAAGGTACGTCGCGGTGAAGAAGAGGTTCTAGTCGTAGTGGCATGGGAATCAGAGCAAGACTGGAAAAATTGGGAAAAGAGCCCCGATCATATTATTGAATCCAGCGGCGGTCTATACGAGTTAAAAGTAAGTAAATAATAGAAATCCACGAGGAATTGATTCTCGTGGATTTTTTTGTGGATTAGGAAATTATAAGATTAATGTTATGCCAATAGTTTTCTCCAAACAACTTAAGGTATGCCACTTTTTAGAAATAATGCGTCGTAAGAAGTTTCCGCATAGGATTTCCGCTTCAGGGCGGACGCTTTCCGCCGGGTGAGCGATAAGCCATCGCCGACGCTTAAGCGTTCGCCTGCGATGGCTTATCTGTCTCACTCATCCGGCTGGAGTCGCCGCCCTTCCGCTACAATCCACCGAAATTGCATAATTATCAGTATCGACTCGCTAAAACAAAATTTTATCCAGTTTTTCAAATGCATGAATCCCAAAAAATGGCGTAGGGAAACAATTCGTTCATTGAAAGCAATCAATCCGATTCGGAAAGCAAGCAATTCCTTAATCTAACAAGTTTACTTGAAGTGAGACGGCAATGATTACGGGAGTTTATTACAATAAATGGCTGAATGAAATGAACTTTATGCTAATAAATGCTCCCCTTACTCCCCTTATTTGGAGACAGAATTTTCTAATCAGTTTGAATAAACAGTGCAATTGGATCTGATCTATTTAAATCTCTGATAAATGCAGACGCTAAATTAGCAAGAGGTACCCATTGATTGCAGCGGAGGCGGCGACTCTGGAGGGATAAAGTGAGACAGATGAGACTTCACAACGTACGCGAAGCGGCGGTGAAGGCTCATCGCTCACCCCGCGGAAAGCGTCCGCCTGTAGCGAAAATCCTAGCGGTCACATAACAGAGCTTATTAAGACGCAGTATCTCTATATGGCGAACTCATTATGCATACTTCTTTCCATTGTACATAGTTAAAATGTAGTCTATACTTTTGTCATGAATACGTTTGAAAGGAGTGGGGATACAGTGAAAAAATGGTTTTATCCACTTGGTTTGGTAACATTGTTAGGATTTGCGGCATTATTTATAAACTTTACTAGAGATGAAATAATTCAACTTGATCATAAAATGGCAAATTTATTAGGGGGCAATCAACTAATTATAGCCTTTCACTATTTAGGCGAAACAAAACTGGTTGTTGTAGTAATGCTAGTTTTACTTGTCTATTTATGGGGACGTTCAAAAAATTATCGTGGCATGCTCTTTGTTTTATTTGCTGTTGGAGTTGGAAATGTTCTGAACCAATTAATTAAAAAATGGGTTCAGCGAGATCGACCAGATGTTCCTCATCAATTAGAGAGCTTTAGTTTTCCTTCTGGGCATGCAATGGTTGGATTACTCTATGTATTTACAATCGCTTATTTTCTAACAGAGGAGCAGTCAAATAAAAAAATACGGGTGCTAATATGGAGCGGAGCAGTCATACTTACGACTATGATTGGTTTGTCTCGCATTGCGGAATATCGTCATTATGCGTCTGATGTATTCGCAGGATGGATGGTTGGTTATACTTGGTTTGTAATTGTTGCATTGTGGTATGAATATAGAAAGAGAATTTCTAAAACGAATGAAATCTAAATCCTTTCCTATATGGAGAGGATTTTTTTATAAGGAGCGACATCAAATGTTTCAATTACCTAAGGAATTAATGGAACTATGCATAAATAGAATAGAAGGATTCCCGGTAGAAGGCTTTGTGAAAGGAAAAGGTCCGAAAAAACCAACTCTAATGTTAATTGGAGAGGCACCTGGAGAAAATGAGGCGATACAAGGAGTGCCGTTTATCGGAAGGGCAGGGGAAGAATTAAATAAATCACTTACTAGCATAGGATTATCAAGAGATGATGTATATATGACAAGTGCAGTGCGAAGTCGTCCGTATGTATGGAGAGAAAAGAAGGCAAGAAACGGAGAAATAACGAAAAGAAAATATAATCGTCCTCCTACACAGCAAGAAATCGTAGCGCATGCCCCTATTCTAGATTATGAGTTACAACATATAGCTCCTATGGTAATTGTCACGTTGGGTAATGTAGGCCTGCAACGTTTACTTGGTAAAGGGGAAAAAGTATCCGAACTCCATGGTCAAATTTTGAATCGTCCTATACGACATCTAAAATCGCTCGACTCAACCGAATATGTTTGGTCTACAGAGAACTATGTTATTATTCCAACCTACCATCCTGCTTCTGTATTTTATCGTCCTTCTAATCGAGATTTTTTAACAGAAGATTGGCTGAAAATAGGGAATTATATATTCACTTCGAAAAATTAGATACTTTCTTCAGTTAAAAAAAGTTGCGCAAGGGAAACAAGTTGCGTATAATAGATTAAAATGAATATAGAAAGAAGTTGGGTCAATGGATGAAAATGTAATTTTTGCATTATTACTCACATTATTTGCTGGCCTCGCAACAGGTATTGGGAGTTTACTATCCTTGTTGACTTCCCGAACAAATACGAAGTTTTTATCTGTCGCATTAGGTTTTTCTGCGGGAGTTATGATATACGTATCCTTAGTTGAAATTTTTGTAAAGGCTAAAGATGCATTAGTAGTAGAGCTTGGAGCAACAAACGGATATTGGATGACGATCGTTGGTTTTTTTGGTGGAATGATTTTCATAGCGGCAATAGACCGTCTATTACCTAAGCTAGGTAATCCTCATGAAGTGAAGAGCGTCGAGGATATGGATGTAGAGCCAAGCAATGCTGAGTATACTAAGCTGATGAAAATGGGTGTTTTTACAGCCCTTGCAGTTGGCATTCATAACTTCCCAGAAGGCATTGCTACATTTGTGTCTGCACTGCAAGACCCTAATCTGGGGATAGCAATCGCTATTGCAGTCGCAATCCATAATATTCCTGAAGGGATAGCGGTTGCAGTTCCGATTTACTATGCTACTGGAAGTCGTAAAAAAGCATTTAAGTTATCCTTTCTATCAGGCCTTGCAGAACCAGTAGGAGCTTTTCTCGCTTACTTAATATTAATGCCGTATTTAAATGGAGTTATGTTTGGAGTTGTATTCGCTGCAGTAGCAGGAATTATGGTGTTTGTTTCATTAGACGGTTTATTACCGGCTGCTAAAAAGTATGATGAAGCACATTCTTCTATCTACGGCGTTATCGCTGGAATGATGGTGATGGCTATTAGTCTAGTATTATTAGCATAAAGAAAAGGCAGTGCAATTCTCAATGAACGAGAATCGCACTGCCTTTTTTATTTTTTGATACAACAATTCCTGTTCGATTGATCGTTACGGGTACAAGGTCAAAATCAGGGAAGATTCCGTTTAACTTGGAGACGAACTCTTCTTCTGTGCCTTTTTGGACAAGAGATAGAAGCGTAGGACCTGCTCCACTTATACAAGTGCCAAATGCTCCTGCTTTTTTGGCTTGAGCTTTTATCTCTCTACTTTGAGGAATCAGATCGAGTCGATATGGTTCATGAAATAAATCCTGCTCCATATAAATGCCAGCTTGCTCAAAGGATTGGGAAAGAAAAGCAGCTGTTAATAAGTTTGCTGTAGCACTTGCCTGTGCCGAAACTTTGCGTGTATAGCTTTCAGGTAGCACATTTCTTGCTGCTTCTGTTTTTAATTCAAAATTAGGAATGAATAAAACAAAAGATGCATCAATATGGTACGCATGAAAAACATGAATCTCTCCATTTTCTGCACTAGAAGAGATGGTAAAGCCTCCAAATATGGAAGCTGCCGCATTATCCGGGTGACCCTCCATTAGAGTCGCTACCTTTAATTTATCATGCGAAGAAAGCTCGAGCGCTAGGACTTGATTTGCTAGTTCTATTCCAGCAACAATGGCAGAAGCGCTGCTTCCCATACCACGTGCAAGTGGAATTTCACTACTCGCTTTCACATGACACGCTGGTAAAATTAGGCCGTGCATTTGAGCTGTTTTTTGAGCTGCTTGAACAATTAAATGGTCCTGTGGATTTGGGACAATAGGTAAATTTTCTGATAAGTTATCAATCTTCCATTCAACAGCTAATTCCACTTCAAGTTCTAGGTATTTATCTAATGCAATTCCGATTGAATCAAAACCAGGGCCTAAGTTCGCAGTACTTGCAGGTATTGAAATAGACCATTTTTTACTCATAGTATTCCCTCAATATATTGACGAATTGCTTCCTCGTCATTTTGTAAAGATACTAAGTCAACTGTAGAAACTTGCATTGCAGTATCCGGATCTTTTAACCCATTACCAGTAAACACTGTAACTACTTTGCTGCCAGCGGGAATTTTTCCACCGTTTACAGATTTGATAACGCCTGCTAAAGAAGCGGCTGATCCTGGTTCTACAAAAATACCTTCTCGACTAGCAATCAACTGATACGCGTTTAAAATTTCTTCATCTGTCACAGAATCAATAATACCACCAGATTCGTCACGAGCCGCTTCTGCTAAAGACCAGCTTGCGGGATTCCCAATACGAATAGCAGTTGCAACTGTTTCAGGGTTAGCAATCGGTGCACCCTGTACGATTGCAGCGGAACCTTCTGCTTCAAAACCAAACATTTTTGGTAAACCAGATTGTTTTACTTCATTATATTCTTTAAATCCTTTCCAATAAGCGCTAATATTACCCGCGTTTCCCACTGGAATACATAAAAAGTCTGGAGATGAGCCTAAGGCGTCTACAATTTCAAAAGCAGCTGTTTTTTGACCTTCTATACGATATGGATTGACTGAGTTAACAAGTGACACTGGAGTTGTTTCACTTACGTTACGAACGATTTGTAGTGCGTCATCAAAGTTTCCATCAATTTCAATAATCTTAGAACCGTACATGCATGCTTGTGCTAATTTTCCAAGGGCTACTTTCCCTTTCGGAATCACAACGATGGATTTTATTCCTGCACGAGCAGCGTATGCAGCAGCGGCAGCGGAAGTGTTTCCTGTAGAAGCACAAATAACACATTCGCTTCCTTCTTCGATTGCTTTTGCAACAGCGAATACCATTCCTCTATCTTTAAATGAACCAGTCGGATTTGCACCTTCCACTTTTCCGTAAAGCTCAATTCCAAGTTCTTTTGACAAGTTATCTAGTTTAATAAGAGGCGTATTTCCCTCGAGTAATGATAGTTTAGGTGTTTTCTCTGTTACAGGTAAATATTCTTTATACTGTTCAATAAGTCCTTGCCAAGCCATAATGTAATCCGCCTCTCTGTTCTCCTTGAATAAACATATGTATTTCTATAAAGGACATTTTACCTTAATAAAATATAAAAAACAAGATTAATTTTCTATTGTAAGTTTACTATTCAATGCGTATACTAAACATGTAAACAAAAAACATTACAGGTGTAAAGACAGGAGTAAAAAATGACAACAGTGAAGCAACAAAAACCACTATCAAAAAATAAATTACTTGGAATTGCTGGTCTTGCATGGATGTTTGATGCGATGGATGTTGGTATTCTTTCATTCGTTATCGCCGCACTTGCGGTAGAGTGGAACTTAACGCCAGGAGAGATGGGGTGGATAGGTAGTGTTAACTCTATTGGGATGGCAGTTGGTGCTCTAGTATTTGGCGTTTTTGCTGACAAAGTAGGACGTAAAAAAGTATTTATGATTACATTATTAATGTTCTCGATTGCAAGTGGATTATCTGCTCTTACCACTACCTTATTGGCATTTTTAATTTTACGATTTTTCGTTGGTATGGGGCTTGGTGGGGAACTGCCAGTTGCATCTACTCTAGTATCTGAGAGTGTGGAAGCAAAAGAAAGAGGACGTGTAGTTGTATTACTAGAAAGTTTCTGGGCAGCTGGTTGGTTAGCTTCCGCGCTTATTGCATACTTTATCATTCCGGATTACGGCTGGAGAATCGCTTTACTTATTACTGCTTTACCTGCTTTTTACGCAATCTATTTGCGTATAAAACTGCCAGATTCACCGCAATACACTTCCAAAAAAACAGAATCTAGATCGATTCTTCAAAATATAAAAGAAGTTTGGTCCAAAAAATATGCAAAACGAACGTTTATGCTTTGGATTGTTTGGTTTACGGTTGTATTTTCTTACTATGGAATGTTCTTATGGTTGCCGAGTGTTATGGTGATAAAAGGATTTACACTTATTAAAAGCTTTGAATACGTGTTAATTATGACACTAGCTCAATTGCCAGGTTACTTCTCTGCTGCTTGGTTAATCGAAAAAGCGGGAAGAAAATTTGTGTTAGTTACGTATTTACTTGGTACTGCAGCAAGTGCCTTTGTATTTGGGTCTGCAGAATCAACTACATTGCTCCTGATTTCTGGTATGCTTCTTTCATTCTTTAATTTAGGAGCTTGGGGAGCTTTATATGCATATTCGCCAGAACAGTATCCAACTGTTATTCGTGCAACAGGCTCAGGAATGGCTGCTTCTGTCGGGCGTATTGGAGGGATTCTTGGACCATTATTAGTTGGTTCACTTGTTACTGCAGGATATGAAATTGGATGGATTTTCGGGATTTTCTGTATTGCCATTGTCATTGGAGTGTTAGCAGTATTACTCCTTGGTACAGAAACGAAACAAGTTGAATTAGAATAAGTGAATAAGCCTGCTCCCTTTAAATGGAGCGGGCTTTTGTTTTGTCTCAGGATGGAAACATAGTAATATGTAAGAATGGCTAATCAAAGGGGTGTAGGGTTTGGAGCAACTGAAACATAAACGAATACTAATTATCGGTTCAAGTGGTGCTGGAAAGTCTACTTTATCAACAAAGCTTGCGGAAAAGTGGAATTTACCTCTCGTCCATTTAGATGCGCTTTTTTGGAACGCAGGATGGGTTCCTACTCCGAAGCCTGAGTTTCTGAAAAAAATTAAAATGACACTAGAAGAAGATGAGTGGATCATGGATGGGAACTTTGACTCTACTTTAGAATTAAGAGCGAAATACGCTGATTTAATAATCTTTCTAGACTTCCCAAAAGTCCTCTGTATGTATCGCATTTTAAAAAGAGCATGGGTTCACAGAGGAAAAACTCGTCCTGATATGGCACCAGGCTGTAATGAAAAAATAGACATGGAGTTTGTCAAATGGGTGTGGCGTTTTCCAAAGGATGTCCGTCCTGGTACATTAAAAATATTAAGAGAAACAAAACAAGTTGATATATGCATATTGCAAAATCCAAAGGAAGTAAAAGCTTTTCTAGATACTGCGCCAACGATTCAAACTGGGAAAATCTAATAGCAACAGGAGTGCACCGACATGAAAAACAAACAACTAACAGATAAGCAACTAATAGAATTCATTCCAAAAGATGCTGATATAATTCTCCCATTAGCAAACGGAGAACCACATAAATTATTAGATATTTTAGAGGAACATGCCGATGAATTAACTAATGTGAAGATACACCAACTATTAGCGTTACAATCTAGAAATTATATAGAAGGCGCATTCCCTGGAAAACTCAAGCATATTTCATATTTTTTAGGTGGGGCTACGAGAAAAATGTTCCATCAGGGGATGCTTGATCTTGTTCCCAACCATTTTCATGAAGTGCCGAGAATCTTGAAGAGCTCTACGAATCTTTCGATGATTATGGCGGTTGCGTCGCCAATGGACGAATTTGGCTATTTTTCATTGGGAACACAGGCGGACATCGTAAGTGAATTTATTGGATCGGTTCCCTTTATATTAGAAGTAAATAAGCATATGCCTCGGACTTTTGGGGAAAACCAAATTCACATTAGTCAAATCGCTGGTTTTGTAGAAAATAATCGTCCTTTATTGCAAGATATTGCAGCACCAATTGAAGAAAAGGATATCAAGATTGCAGAATTTGTGACAGAGACCATTCAAAATGGTGATACGTTGCAGATTGGGATAGGTTCAATACCAAATGCAGTAGTTAGTTTACTAAAAGATCATCGACACTTAGGTATTCACACAGAAATGTTTGTTGATGGAATCGTGGAGCTAGTAGAAGCTGGTGCTATTGACGGAACACATAAGTTTACTAATAAAGGAAAAATTATTGCAACGTTCGCTTTCGGATCCAACAAGCTTTATAACTTTTTGCATAATAATCCGGCAGTGGAGTTTTTACCAGTAAGTATAGTCAATGACCCACGTGAAATTGCCAAGGAAGAACGCATTGTTTCGATTAATGCTACAACAGAAGTGGATTTGTTTGGACAATGTGCATCTGAAACAGTAGCTGGAAAGTATTATTCTTCTTCTGGTGGACAAGCAGACTTTGCTCGTGGAGTGCGGTTTGCAAAAGAAGGGAAGGGCTTTGTTTGTATGACGTCTACAGCTAAAAATGATGAACTCTCCCGTATTAAGCTAAGCCTTACACCTGGTTCAGTTGTAACGACTTCTAAAAATGACGTTGATATGATTGTAACAGAGTATGGTGTGGCCAAAATGTTTGGGAAACCAATTTCTGAGCGTGCTAAGCAGCTTATATCTATTGCACATCCAAAATTCCGAGAAGAGCTTACATTCGAAGCGAAGAAAATGGGGTTTATTTAAAGTGAAACCTATTGATATGTCCTTTTTTCATCAACCAACGTTAGAGCTTGCAGGAAATTTAATCGGAAAGTACATAGTGCACGAACATACCAGTGGCTTACTAATCGGAAAAATCGTAGAAACAGAAGCGTATATGGGGGCGGAGGATAGAGCAGCACATAGCTTTGGAAACAGGAGAACCAAACGTACAGAAGTAATGTTTGGAGAGCCTGGACTTATTTACACTTATCAAATGCATACGCATACGCTCATTAACGTCGTATCTGGTGTAGTTGGGACCCCAAATGCCATTTTAATACGAGCAGTAGAACCAATAGAAGGACTAGAGCTAATGAAAGAGTTCCGCAATAATCTACCCACGAAACAGTGGACAAACGGACCTGGAAAACTAACAAAAGCGATGGCAATCTCGATGGAGTACTATGGTAAGTGTTGGAGTGAAAAGCCATTGTACATTGCAGAAGGTGAGCAAGTTACATCGATTTCAACTGGTCCAAGAATAGGCATCGAGAACAGTGGTGAGGCAGTGCACTATCCTTATAGATACTGGGAAACTAATAACACATATGTATCGAAAACAAGGTGAGGGGCTGTCCAATAAGCCCATAAATTGAAGCAGGTGTAGAAAAATTAGTCTTTTTCTACACCTGTTTTTTGTATACTTTTTATTAAACTACTATTTTTTTTAGGCAATTGATTATAGTGGAAGACGGCGACTCCAGCGGGAATAGCGTGAGCTGAAGGCCCCGCAGGAGCAAAAGCGACGAGGAGACTAAAGCCATGCCCGCGGAAAGCGTCCGTCTGGAACGGAATCAATACATTGGAAAAGGGACCATCTCTCAGTCAATGTATGACTTTAGGGACAGCCCCTTTTTGTATTAGGAAAAATGCTGAAGTGTAACATATAATCGTTAATTCGCAACATTCATTAAAATGGCCCAACCATGGTCGGTCCCTACTATACTCTTAGATTTGTTTTCCCATGTAAAATTCATCAACAATTTGATCATTTATAACAAGTGCATTCTTTCTTATGCCCTCGTTTTCAAAGCCCAGTTTTTTATAGAGCTTTTGGGCATTGATATTCTCTTTAATCACGGTAAGTTCTAGCTTTGAAATTCCCACTTCTTTTGCCCATTTCTCTCCATGAATCATGAGGGAAGAAGCGATGCCTTTTTTAGCAAACTGTTGTTTTACACCAATGACTACCGAGGCTCTATGCAAAGCGCGAGGAGCTGGTCCTCCTATGAACTTAACGTAACCAGCAAACTGTCCATTCATTATAGCTAAAAGTAAAATAGAGTTTTGAGAGTTTTTCCATGAAGTCATACTTTTTCGGATGCTTTGAACGGTTAGTTGAATATCAGACTTCCCAAACAGCATAAAGTCCGTCTCGGCAAAAATTGTTTCTTGTAAGGTAATAAAAGCGCGAGCATCTTCATGTTCAGCTTCTCGAATAACTAGAATATCCTGTTGATTGTTTTCATCCGTAATTCGTTCATCTTTCTCATGTAAGACACTATGGAAAAGAACAGATTTACCTAAAGTAACATCCTTAATAGAATATCCATGATCTACCCATGCAAAGTAATGGAGAGCAGGTGGTTTTGTTTTTTTCCACCAACTACTGCTCAAGTATGCAGCATTTGGTAAAACATGTCCTATAATTGCCTCAATTTCATCATAGGTTAAAGTAAGTTCTTTAGATGTAGATTGTTTAAAAAAAGTAGAAAGGGGTATGTATTTGCTCTCGAAGTGTTTGGACATTGTGAATATTTCACTCATTTCTTCTTTTATTAAGAATTATAGGATAATTATAGCATTTCCAAATAACTATTAATACTACTAAAAGCATAATTATACATTAAATAATTCCTATAAAAAAAACGTGTTACTCTATACAAAGTAACACGTTTTATCATATGAGAAATTTTAAACTAACTCTAATTGCATGGCAGGACCGAAGAATTCGTAGTGAATTTGTTCATTTGCAAAGCCTAGTTCTAGTAAATGATTAATCATTGCTTCCATAAACCCAACTGGTCCACAAACGTATACATCTCCACTTTGAATGGCATGAGTAGCTAATACATCTTTTGTAATAAATCCATCTTCAGTATCTGAGTAAAGCGGCACATATTTTGCATCTTCCATTGTTTCCATTAAAAAACGAATATCTTTGTCAAATGGATGTAGGCTCTCGTTACGTGCACTATAAATGAAAGAAACTTTTCGAGAAGGTTGGTTTTTCGCGATAGTTTCGAACATACTCATCATAGGAGTGATTCCAACCCCACCACTTATAAATGTTACAGGAGTTGTTTTCTCTGGATCTAAAATGAAATCTCCAGCTGGTGCAGTAAGCTCTACTGTATCTCCCACGTTTACATTGTTGTGTAAGTGAACCGAAACTTTTCCTGCTGGATCATTTTCATCTTCTTTTTTCACCGAAATACGGAAAGTTTCTACATCTGAAGCTTTTGATAAGCTATATTGTCTGTTTAGTAAATACTCTTCACCTGGAACGCTTACTCGAATTGTAATGAATTGACCAGGTTCATAAGTAGGTAGCATGTTTCCATCTGCAGGTTTTAAGTAGAAAGAAGTAATATTGTCACTTTCTTTTTCTTTATGGACAACAGTGAAATCTTTAAAGAATCTCCAGCCACCTTGTTTTGATTCGGCTGCTAGGTACATTTCTTCCTCAATACCGATGAATGCATTGGCGATTACTCCATAAGCTTCTGCCCATGCATTGATAATATCGTCTGTTGCAGCATCGCCAAGTACTTCTTTAATTGCACCAAGTAAGTGTTCACCAACGATTGGATAGTGTTCTGGTTTAATACCAAGACTTACGTGTTTGTGACCGATTTGTTTTACCGCTGGAATGATTGCAGCTAGATTATCGATGTGCACTGCTGCTGCATATACTGCATTCGCAAGAGCAGTTTGTTGACGTCCTTGTGCTTGGTTTGCATGATTAAATATATTTAATAGTTCTGGATGTGCTTCGAACATATTTTTATAGAAAGTAGTTGTAATAGCAACTCCGTGAATTTCTAAAACAGGCGCTGTAGATTTTACGATATCAATTGTTTGTTGAGATAACATATTAATACACGTCCTTTTCTTGTTTTGTTATTTACAACTATTACGATACTCCTCACGATTCTTTAAAGCAATATTTAAAATACATCTTTAAGTGCATTTTAAATTTCATGTAATAAATCAGACACATTTCTTTCACGAATTTGTCATAGTCGTTATAATGAGAAGGTAGAATGGCGGTGGCAATATGAGATTAACTATGTATACAGATTTCTCACTTCGCGTGTTAATATACCTAGGTGCAAAAGAAAAAAAAGAACTTTCGACGATTCAAGCGATTTCTGATGCGTATGGTATTTCGAAGAATCACTTGATGAAGGTCACACATGAGTTAGGGAAACTCGGTTATATCGAAACGATACGAGGAAGAGGCGGAGGCATTCGTTTAGCGATGGAGCCGGAAGCTATTAATATAGGACAAGTTGTCAGGCATACAGAGGACGATTTTCATCTAGTTGAATGCTTTGATTGTAAAACCAATAGATGTGTAATAACGCCTGTTTGTGGATTGAAAGGTGCTTTGAATCGAGCTTTGATTGCGTATATAAAAGTATTGGATGAATATACAATGGCTGATTTTTTACAGCAAAAACATCAATTAGCAAATTTACTTTTCAATGAGCAGCAGGATGTGTGATAAAATAAATTCGGAAATTGATTAACTTTTTTCAGCAGAAATCTTCCACTTCTATAAGTGTCAAGATGGATGCCAAAATGTTGACTATTTCAAACCCAGGCTGAAAAAAGTTAAAGTCTCCGGCGGATGTCACAGATTTTGAAAGGAGTATTAGAATGATGTTAGCCTAAAATCGTCGCATCCATGCGACAACGGCTAACTACGCAGGCCTAAGCTCAATTCAAAATCTGGACGCAATTACGCCGAGGCATAATTGATTAGGAGGATTATTCATGGAAAAAGTATTAGTTTTTGGACATAAAAACCCAGATACAGACACAATTACATCTGCAATCGTATACGCATATTTAAAAAATGCAATTGGCGTAGAGGCAGAAGCCGTTGCATTAGGTGTAGTAAGCAATGAAACAAAATTTGCTTTAGAAAAATTCGGTTTTGAAGCACCAAGAATTATTGAAAACGTTGCAAATGAAGCGACAAAAGTAATCTTAGTCGATCACAATGAAAAACAGCAAAGTGCAGATGGCATCGAAGAAGTGCATGTAACAGAAGTAATTGATCACCACCGTATTGCAAACTTCGAAACTGCGGATCCTTTATACTACCGTGCAGAACCAGTAGGATGCACAGCGACTATTTTAAATAAAATTTATAAAGAAAAAGGCGTAGATATCCCAGGAAATATTGCAGGATTAATGCTTTCTGCAATTGTTTCAGATACGCTACTATTTAAATCACCAACATGTACAGAAGAAGATGTTATAGCTGCACGTGAGCTTGAAAAAATCGCAGGCGTAAATGCAGAAGAGTATGGACTAGCAATGCTGAAAGCGGGAGCAGATTTAAGCGATAAAAGCTTAGAAGATCTACTTTCTTTAGACGCTAAAGAATTCGGCATGGGCGAATACAAAGTAGTCATCGCACAAGTAAATGCAGTAGATGTAAATGATGTTATGGGTCGCCAAGAAGAACTAGAAGACTTAATCACACGTGAAATCCAAGAAAAAGAGTTAGATTTGTTCTTCTTCGTCGTAACAGATATCCTTAACAACGACTCTGTAGCACTAGCACTTGGTAAAGTAGCGCTAAAAGCAGAAGCTGCATTTGGTGCGAAATTTGAAAACAACACTGCTCTATTAAAAGGTGTAGTATCTCGTAAAAAGCAAGTAGTACCAGCGTTGACAGAAGCATTATCTAACTAATTTACTCATACCAAGGGGGTTCCTTTCTCTCTTGGTATTTTTTGTGGTTTTGGATGGATACTAGTGATTATTGGAAGAATAGTGTCGAGTTTTGGATGAATGTCTCTGCGTATTGAAAGAATACTTATGAAAGTTGGAAGAATAACTTTTCTAAGCAATTATTTTGAACTCAAGTGATGGACTCTATACAATGGTAGTGAGGTGATTGAGATGAAAATTGAAGTATGGTCAGATTTTGTATGTCCGTTTTGTTATATTGGTAAAAGACGTTTAGAAGAAGCTTTAGAGCAAGCTGGTTTTGCAAGTCAAGCTGAGGTTGAATTTAAAAGCTTTGAGTTAGACCCGCATACACCTAAAACATCGGATAAGAGTATATATGAAGTGCTTGCTGAAAAATATGGTTCCACAATAGAAGGCGCAAAAGGAATGACAGCTCAAGTAGTAGCGCAAGCAAAAACAGTTGGGCTAGATTATAATTTTGATGGAATGAAGTCAGCAAACACGCTAGATGCACATCGATTAGTGAAATGGGCATCTGCACAAGGGAAAGCGAAAGAGGCAAACGAGTTATTGCTTCAAGCATATTTCATTGAAGCAAAAGAGATTGGAAAAGATGAGGTCCTTTTAGATCTGATCGAATCTATTGGATTACCTAGAGACGAAGCAGATAAAGTACTCAATTCCGATGATTATTTAACTGAGGTGCAAGCAGATATCGCAAGAGCAGGCGAAATTGGCGTTCGCGGTGTTCCGTTTTTTGTATTGAATGATAAATATGCCATTTCTGGTGCACAGCCTTTGGAAACATTCGTTGGTGCTTTGAATAAGATTGCCGAAGAAGAAAACATTTCCTCTTCCAAATAATGCTAGAAATTAGTATACGGTAACAAATCCTTATCCAGAATTAAATGAATAAAATCCTCTCCCAGTATAAATTGGAAGAGGATTTTTTTAATTTCTTCTCTCAAAGCTTAGAAATCTTGTCCCTTGAAAAGATATGATTCCAAGATCATCTTCTGCAAGCATTCCATACTCTCGGCCACTTAGTTTTAGTTCCATTCGATCTCCACTGTCTACTTGAAATGTTGCGAAATAGGAGGTAGAGGCAGAACTATTTCCAGACCCACCACTTGTTTTCGTGCGCTTTGTTACTACTTGAGCAGGTACAGATAGCTTGGGAGAGTTATTGTTTTTATTCCATTCGCCAATCCCTTTGATAAACGTAAAAATAATTAGTCCAAAAATAATCATAAAAAATATAGGTCCCATTGTACTCATTATATAAAATAAATCCATGATATCCCTCCTTTACTTCTTTTAATTTATACGATTCCAATTGAATAAAGTTTCGTTAATAGATAGACACTGTAAGAAAGGAGGAAAGATAATGCCAGACACAATATTACCGAGTGAATCACAATCATATTGGCGAGTAACAAACGATTTTCCAATGTTTCCGAAATTAAGTGAAAGTGTAGAGACAGATGTTGTTATTATTGGTGCAGGTCTTACTGGAATTACAGCAGCTTACATGCTGAGTAAAAGTGGACGAAAAGTAATGGTAGTAGAAGGAAGTAAAGTGTTAGAGGGGACAACCGGTTTCACTACAGCAAAGGTTACGGTTCAACATGGGCCAATCTATCAACAGTTGATCAATACATTCGGAGATGTGGATGCGAGATTATATTATGAAGCAAATAACGAAGCGAAACATTTCATTGAACAAACGGTGTCTGAATTAGGAATTCATTGTAACTATGAAAAGGTAGATGCTTTTTTATATGCGGATACAGCAGATGGTGTGGAAATACTTCAGAAAGAAATGGATGCCTACATCAGGCTAGGAATCGAGGGAGTAACCCTTACAAAAGATACAGGTCTTCCATATACCGTGAAAGAATCTTTAAAGTTAGAAAACCAGGGGCAATTTCATCCGCTAAAATATGCGAAGGGATTAATGGAGAAAGCGATTGAAAATGGTGTTCAATTTTTCGAGGGGTCACGTGCGAAATCGATTCATTCAAAAAATCTAGTGGAAATGGTAGATGGCAATGAAATACGTGCGAAGAAAATATTAGTATGCAGTCATTTTCCTTTTAATGATGAAGATGGTCTTTATTTTACTAAAATGTATTCAGAAAAATCGTATGTACTCGCGACTCCTACAGAAGCAAATTATCCAAAAGGAATATATATTAATGTAGAAAAACCAACTAGATCCATTCGAACAGCGTTAGGTTCTGATGGGAAAAGGTATATGCTCCTAGGTGGAGAAGGGCATATTACCGGTAGATTTCAAGGAGATACGATTGCTAATTTTGAGGCACTGGCGGCGTTTGGTCGTGAGCAATTCAAAATAAAAAGGTATGCCTATCGTTGGTCTGCACAGGACTTAGTGACACTCGATCAGCTTCCTTATGTTGGGTCTATGACATCGGGGCTGCCTGATGTATTAGTTGCAACGGGATACGCCAAATGGGGTATGACAAATAGTGCCGTAGCCGCCAAAATTATGGCAGACCATGTAATGGGGAAAGACAATCGCTTTGCGGAGCTTTATGCTCCAACGAGATCGAAAATGAAAAAAGAAGATATCACTGCCTTTGCCAAAACAAATGCAAATGTAGCAAAAGAGCTTATTAAAGGTAAAACAGAAAAGGTTAATCTTACGCTAGAGGACTTACAAACAGGCACGGGGGATATTATCAAGCTCAATGGCCAAAAAGTAGGCGCCTACAAAGATGATGCGGGCAAAGTATATTTAGTAAAACCGGTATGTACGCATCTCGGCTGTGATGTTGCATTTAACAATGCAGAAAGCTCATGGGACTGCCCTTGTCACGGCTCTAGATATACATACACCGGAGAAGTGCTGGAAGGTCCAGCATATGAGCCATTGGAGAAAATAGAATATACGGAATGAAAGACGCTCCTTATCCAAAGTGGATAGGGAGCGTTTCTGTTATATTGTGATCAACTTGTTGGAACAATTAAGATGACACTGACAATAGGAGCATTTGTATGAGAAAAAGATTCTATTTATTTTATACTTCATTAAGTATTTTTACCTAGATGTAAAAGATTCAAGAGTGAGTCAAATTGTATATAAAAGGATAAAGTGGATGGTATGAAAGTAGTGATTAAATTGTGCGTTTAAATGAGGTTTTCGACGGATACTTTCTCAACTTAAAGATGTGGCTTTTTCCATGTAAATAAAGAATAATAGAGATAGGAAATGGAGGGAATAGGAGTGATCATAATGGAGAATACGTATTCGGTAAAACTTTTATTTGAACATATTTCTTCACCAGAGTCTATTCCTCATAAAACATTTGAGGAAACGATTAATATCGTTCGAGCTACTAATATAGAAGTTGTCGAAGGATTGGTAAAAGAACATTTCAAAGAAGTGACATATACAAATGCTGATGGGGAAAAAACTAATGTAAAGCTAGTGATGGTTTTAGATATTTTTGAGTTGGTAGATAGCATAGAAGAATCCTTAGAATTTGTAGAAGTATATAGCAATCACATCAAAATGGATGAAGAGTTTTACTCTGATAGAGGTTACTGAAATTACGAAAGGGTACAAGATTCAGTTATTGAATCTTGTACCCTTTTGTTGATAAAAAAAGTATTTAACTTAATTAACGTTATAACTTGGTTTAGCAAAAGTAATCTCTGGTTTATCATTATATGCAAAGTCTACTCCATTTACAGTAGTTGCTAATAATAACCCTATACAACAAACTATACCTATTAATATTTTCTTCATAATAATTCCTCCCATCTCGATACTTTTAATTGTTTTAATTGATAATTAAATCCTAATTCATAATAAATAGTAGCTTGTTTATATTGCTTATCATTGGCTAGTTTTTTCGCTAAAACATAGCAATAAATAGAGCAATATTTATACTCTTGTTTACTCTCAAAATACTCCAAAGATTTTTTGAAAATCAAGATAAAATTCTTTTCCTCAAATAGAATTGCTCTGTATACCGCAAAATGATTATAATAAAAGGTTCTATTATTTTCAGTTAAAAGATCTAATAGTTCATGCCCTTTTTCCAACCAAATTTTCGCATTTTTAATATCAATAATTTTATGATACTCCTTCACTATGGATAAAATAGTGACTATACTGTCGTTTGGTTTAGACTTTGCATCTAAGCTACTTTGAAAGTGAAGTAATGCTTGTTTTTGATTTCCTAAAAGGGAATGACATGTCCCTAAATTATGCTCAATCATTCCATTAAATTTAGAAGACTCTATCTTAGAACTTATTTCTTTTGCCTTTTCATAAGTAGCTAATGCTTCTTTTAATACCCCAGTATCTTTTTGAGCAATACCTAAAATAACCAAACATTCAATGGAGCGTTCTATTAATATTTCTTGATTAAAATAGGATAGGGCAGACTTTACATAATCAATTGCGAGTATGTATCGTGATTCAGACAAAAGAGTTAAGCTTGATATGTAATAAAGCTCTGCCATCTCCCAGTCTTCCATACGGTAGCTTTTAATTAATGTAAACACTTGTGAGAAAATCTCTGATGCTTGCCGAAATTGATTGTTCTGATATGCTATTATACCTTGTATTGTATACAGGTAAAATAACTGTTCGGTATCCATTTCTTTTTTAAACTCTTCTAATATAGCCACATTAGTTTGGATTTCGACGGTATGTTCAGGCAGCATAAGCATCAATCTTGTTTCCATTAAAAGAAGTGTAAGTCGCTCAGGTTCAAGTGGATGTTCAACTATATAAAAGTGAATATCCTGAAGAAGCTTATTTGCTTTTTGTTTATCTCGAGAGTTTATTACCGTTTTAAAGAGTGGTTTAAATGGTAGTGATTTTTCCGGGTTTTCATCACTCTGTAATGAATCCAATGGGATATTTAACCGCATAAGAATATGCTGCTGAATATCTTCACTTGGTGTGACTAAACCATTTTCAATTCTACTTAAGTAAGAAGGAACGCAAATACCAGAAGCTAAATACTCTTGCTTCATATTCTGTCTTTGTCGCTCTAATTTAATCAGCTGCCCAAGTTTCACCTCATTACATACCTCCCCAAAAGACCTAAAAAGGAAAATGAATCGAACTTACTATTAATAATATCACAAAATTATTCGAAAGTCAGATAAATTAATTAATAGGAAAGTAAAAATAGAAAAGACTATAAAATCACCTAAATCTAATGATTACTTTCTTAAGTGTAAGTTATTAAACTATTGTAACAAAAATAACTAACGAAAAGCCAGGAAGTTAGTAAAAAGTTCCAATGAACCAAGTCAATAGACTAAAACACTAGATGTACTCAAAAGAAATAGAGAGTACTGGCGTTTTTTTTAAAAGGATAGAAACAACTGTGGCTATTATTTCACATAGCCACCATCTACCATGAAAAAAGCAAATTAATGAGCTATATGGTTTTGATTAATATTGGTTATCCTATTAATTTTCCTTTTAATAAAGTGTCAGTGGAAACAGCGAGAAAAAAGGTAGTATCGATTGATAAAGAAACGGAGAACAGTAATGCCTCTACCTCAAAATTTTACAGAAGGCTAAGAAGTTAGGGGGATGAAGAAAATCCCCACTGATTAAGTTTCACTTTACTACTGAAACGAGTCAAATAGGTTTGGTAGTTTCTCGTCAAACAAAATAGAGTGAAAAAAGCTATTTTTCTGTGTAATTCATGTAAGGGTATTCATTAAAAATAATTAAATAATAGGGTTAGAATTGAGGGATTTCGACCGATAAAAGCAGAGGGTTTCTAATATCAATAGCAGGAGCTATGTTATAAATCCCTATTTAGGAAAAGGAGTACTGTTGTATGAAAATTTTATTTGGAAGTTTAAAAAGGAAGTTGTATATTTCATTTGCACTCATATTGCTAATCCCAGTGGTTTTAGTTGGGGCATTGTCATATTCATCAGCTAGAGATTCAATAGAGAAGGAAATTCTTTTTAGTGCCAACGAGAGTGTTAAAGGATTAAATGCAATCATAGACAAAACCATCAGTGAAAAAATTAACGATATGGGTGTTTTTAGTGAGAGGATTAATTCTTCGATGTATGGACAAGGTGAAGCGTCTCTAAAGTCATCTTTTACTCAATACATGAAGTTACATCCACATGTATTGAGTATTTATGTTGGAACAACGAACGGTGAATTTATTCAGGAACCGAAATTACCAGTAACCCCAAACTATGATCCTCAAGAAAGAAATTGGTATAAAGGAGCTGTTGAGCTTCAAGGGGAGGCCTTTATAACAGAGCCATATATAGATCAAGGAACGGAAGAAATGGTTGTTACCGTTTCCAAGCAGTTAAAGGATCGTTCTGGAGTTGTAGCAGTAGATATTAAGTTGACAGACTTACAAAAAGTATCAGAGTCTATTAGTATTGGCGTGGATGGATACCCCTCTCTTTTCGATGAAAACAAAAAGGTTATTTCACATCCTACTTTAAAAGGTGGAGAGGAAGTGAAAGAGAGTTTCATTGATAAAATGTACGAGAAAGAAACTGGTACTTATGATTATGAATATATGGGTGATAAACGAATATTATTTTTTACAACGAATAAATTAACGGGCTGGAAGATTACAGGAACAATCTTTTCGGAGGAAATAGATAAAGCTGCCGAGCCAATTTTATTTACCACTTTAATTGTCTTAGCTATTGCTATTGTAGTTAGCGCTATAGCAGTTCATTTTGTCATAAAAGGGATTACTAAACCGATTCATAATTTAAAAGAAAGCGCGGTTACGATTAGTAAAGGCGATTTAACTGAAAAAGTGGTGATTACATCTAACGATGAGATTGGGCAATTGGGGCAAGCGTTCAATGACATGCAGGATAGTCTTCGAACACTTATTCACAAAGTAGAAATAAATGCAGAACAAGTTGCTTCTTCAGCAGAAGAGTTAACTGCAAATGCGGATCAAACTAGTATGGCAACCGAGCAGGTGGCTATTGCAATACAAGAAGTTTCTAGTAGTGCAGACACTCAAACAATTAATGCGGACAAGAATGCAGAAGCGTTAAATGACCTTTCAAAAGCAATTCTTCATATTGCAGAAAGTTCTTCCACTGTAACCGATCTCTCCCAGCATGCTACTAAGCAAGCAGTAGAGGGTGGGAAAGCAGTACAGGATACAAAAGATCAAATGAATTCTATACACATGTCTGTTACAGAATCTAACACGAAAATCCAAACGTTACATGAACGTTCGCAACAAATAACGTCTATTTTAGATGTCATTACAGGCATTGCTGAGCAAACGAATTTACTCTCTCTAAATGCTGCAATCGAGGCGGCAAGAGCTGGAGAACATGGGAAAGGTTTTGCTGTTGTAGCTGATGAAGTACGAAAACTGGCAGAGCAATCGCAACAATCAGCCAAACAAATTTTTGACCTAATTCATGGAATTCAAGCGGATACAGAGCAATCTGTGCTCATTATGGCTAAAGTTACAGAGGATGTACTTAACGGCTTACAAGTATCAGATGAAGCGATCGCCAAGTTTAATGTGATTATGACAAGTATGAAAGAAATTACTCCTCAAATGGAGGAAGTTTCTGCCACATCAGAACAGATGTCGGCTAGTGTGCAAGAGATCACAGCAAGTACAGAGGATTTGGCCTTTTCAGCTAAAGGAAATGCCGCTACATCTGAAGAAGTTGCAGCGTCTACAGAGGAGCAATTAGCCTCTATGGAAGAGATTAATGCATCTGCTCAAGCACTTTCACATATGGCAGATGAGTTAAAAAATCTTATAAGTCAATTTAAATATTAAAGCGTAGTACAGTGACATAACAAAGTTACTTTACGATTCTATGCGTATAAAAAAGCCGCTCCTAGTAAGTAGAATAATTAGGGGCGGTTTATATATTCCAAACTTTTCTGAAAGAAAACTTATTTTTAACTAAGTCTATTATGCTTCCAACTAATACATAACTCACAAAATGAATACAATATGCCCATTCATTGTAATGTTCGATAAAACTACCTGTTTCTTGACGTTGCAAACCGTTGTCGACCATGAAGTCGAATCTATTCCCAAATAGCATTTCTAAAATGGGATTTAACCTGAGTAGTAGATTTGCATATTCAATCCAAACTATATTACAAATAATCGAAATTAAAGCTATCGTACCGAAAGCTAATGTCACATTAAATACTTTCATTTTTCTTTTCATATACATTACCTCCTATTTGTTATTGTAGTTTGATAAGCGCTTTGTATTTCCCGATTCTTTTAGTGTCATAATATCATTTGATGGAAATGGCTGTAGATGCAAATACTATGTTATTACGTCCACTTTTTTGTTAGAATGAGTAAGGATTAAGACCAAAGAGGGAGTATAAGTTACATGATCAAGAAAAATCAAAAAAAAAAAGTAATCATTGAATATATGCAAATCATGTTGGGAGCAGCACTTGTCGGGCTTGCATACAATATGTTTCTTTTGCCAGCTAGACTTGCAGCTGGAGGAGTTTCAGGGATAAGCACCATTTTATACGAGCTTTTTCAATTTAACCCTGCATATGTACAATGGCTGATTAATATTCCTTTGCTTATCTTAGGAGTTCTAATAGTTGGGAAAGATTTTAGCTGGAAAACACTTGTCGGCACAACGTTTGTTCCATTGGTTATTTGGTTAACAACCGGTATCCATCTACCTATTGATAATCCTTTATTAAGTGCTATTTATGGAGGAATTATGTTAGGAGTAGGTCTTGGAATTGTTTATCGAGGAAATGGGTCAACAGGAGGCACTGCTTTAATCGCTCAAATACTAAAGAAATTCACTGGGATTTCGAGTGGCTTTTCACAACTGCTTGTAGACGGGCTAGTAGTAATCACGTCAGCTCTAGTATTTGACTTTGAGTTAGCACTGTATGCGATGATTTCCATCTATGTAACAAGTAAAGTAATCGATTTTGTTCAACTACAAACATCACCTACGAAATTAGTGCTGATTATTACCGATAAAGAAGAAGAAATCCAATCCATTATTAAGCATGAGATAAATAGGGGCTTGACGAAGATTAAGACGCTTGGTGGTTATTCCAATCAAGAAAAAACTATGATTTTATGTGTAGTGGAACAATCTGAAGCTGTGTACTTCAAGAAGCTTTTATTAGAAAAAGAGCCTGCTTCTTTTGTCATTTTCTTAAATGCATCTGAAATACTTGGACGAGGATTTTCAAAAGCAAGATTTGATGAAAAGGAAGTAAAATAATACGCTATTGGACAAGCATGAAATAAACACCTCTCCATGTCGTTACTTTATACGTCAGTGAGAGGTGTTTTCAATTCATTCAAGACAACCCTTGCCCCTGTGTGAATTCTTTATAAAGCTCGTGATGTGTAATAAGTTCTTCATGTGTGCCGGCTCCTGTGATTTTACCTTGCTCAAGGAAAAATATTCGGTTGGCATGAACAATCGTTGCGAGCCTATGCGCAATAATTAACGTTGTGCGGCCTTTCATAAGCCGTTCTAAGGCTTCTTGCACGGAAGTCTCCGAGCCACTGTCTAAGTTGGAGGTAGCTTCGTCCAATAATAATATTTTTGGATTATGCAAAAGTGCTCGAGCTATGGCAATTCGTTGGCGCTGACCACCAGATAGTTTGATGCCACGTTCTCCAACAAGCGTATCGTATTTGTCAGGGAGTTCTTCGATAAACGCCTCAGCATTTGCTGCTTCAGCTGCTTCAATGATTTTCTCCATTGGAGGAATGTCTGACATTCCGTATGTCATATTTGATAAAATGGTACCGCTCATTAAAGGGCTCTCCTGTGAAACGTAGCCAATTTTAGAACGCCATGCACGTAATGATAGATCGGTGATAGGTGTTTGATTAAACAAAATTGTTCCTGAATCTGGCTCATAAAACCGTTCCAGCAAAGAAAAAATGGTTGTTTTCCCACCACCGCTTGGGCCGACAAATGCGGTGACAGTTCCTGGCCGAGCTTCAAATGAAATCCCATCAATTACTTGTTTATCAGGACCATACGAAAAGTGAACATCTTCAAAAGCCACTACACCATCCGCTAATGGTTGTTTTGCTTCTAGCTCAACTGCTTCACTCTCCATATAAAATATTTCTTGAATTCTTTCCGTAGCACCCACGGCTTTTTGGAAAGAGGTAAAAAACGTGGCCATTTGGGCAAAAGGAACAATAATTTGCACTAAATAAAAAATGATCGCAACTAAATCACCGGCGGACAAGATTCCTTTGGATACTTGTAATCCACCATAGCCCAAAATGACAACTAAAATCGTCATCATGATAAGTGTCATGAAAGGGGAGATGAAAGCTTGTATTTTCGCTTCCTTCAATCCAAAACGATACAAGTTTTGGATAGCTTCATTTCCGCTAGCAGTTTCTGTTTTCTCTGCTCGGTAAGATTTAACTAGACGAATTTCAGATAACACTCGTCCAAGAAGCCCTGAAAAAGAAGCCATTTCTTTTTGTGTCGATTTCGATACCTTATGCATCATTGTGCCGAGTGGAATCATAATCGCTACACTAAGTGGAACGCTTATAAGCATGATCAACGTCATTTTCCAATCAATAAAAAATAATATCATGACGGACCCAATGATCGTAATTATTCCGGAAACAAAATTTACTAAATGGTCTGTAATGAGTGATTTTAACGTCGTAGTGTCTTGTGTAATGCGGCTCATTGTTTCGCCGCTTTCATTTTGATCATAGTAGGGGACAGGTAGATGAAGTACTTTACTCCAAAGCTTCTTACGTAAATCTGCAACAATATGTTCACCTATATAGGACAATAAATAATAGGAAAATCCACCGAAAATAGCCTGTAATAGAAATACTGCGAGTAAGACGATAATCATTTTCCAATTAAAAGCAGCAGATGTAAGTGTATCAACTAAGTCTTTTGTCACGAGAGGTACAATTAACCCGATAACAGTGCTTAAGAGAGAAAGAACAACGGCAAATATAGTAATTTTGACTGGCCAGCGAAGACTCTTGAGTAATTGGAAAAATCCTTTGGTAGATGTTTGCATAGTAAACTCCCATTTTGTTATGTAAGTTATTTCTATTGTAATGGATATAATAGGAAAATGGCGACTGTGAAGAGGAATTACAATCTGAATCTGTTGTTACGAGAGCAATCCATCTCCATACGAGACCCACTCCGAATATTATTCTCAAAAAACAAATCGTGCGGAATAAACTCTGCACGATTGTTTAAAAAGATATAGTTTTTGTTTCAGCTTGCGCACGCTTTTGTAAGTCTAAAATTATTGGGTCCGAGCTTGTCTCCAGTAAGCTTGTTTGTTTTTGCTGGAGTTCGATGCGCATCTTTTCTGTTTCTAGTAAAAAATTATCGTATTTGAGTTTTTCTAACTCTATTTCATCCTTTACAATTTGTGCTCGTGCTTTTTGTGACTTTCTTAAATGCGTTGTCCATATTGCAGTAAGTGGTATAGAAAAAATCATTACAACCGCTACAAATCCAATCCCTAGTACAATCAAATCTTCCATTAATTTCCCTCCATCCTATTTCACTTAGTATATACGAAAGTAACATAAAATAGTTTCGAAAAACTAAACTAATCGGAAAAAACAGAAAGAATTAATTGGAAAAGCAATAGTAAAAAAAGCTATCTCATCGAAGGTGATTTACCTACAATGCGATAGCCCCTAAAGCAAATTATTTATTTAAATAAGCCCAAGCATACTGCGCATAAAGTTCTGCCCCAGTAACAAGAGCATCTTCGTCAATATCGAAGTTCCCATGATGATGAGCCCATTCTGTACCTTTTGCAGGATTCCCACTTCCTACAAGCGCAAAACTGCCTGGTGCTTTCGTTAAGTAAGCAGAGAAGTCTTCAGCACCCATTGTTGGTTTTTCATCAAATACCACTTCTGGACCAAATGCTTCAGCAGCAACTTGTTGAACGAGTTTTGCACTTTCTTCCTCATTCACTACTGTATCTGTTCCACGAATATATTCGACTTCTGCAGTAGCGCCATAAATTGCAGCAACACTTTCCGCATACTGCGTAAGGCTTTTCTCGATATGATCTCTCGTTTCTGGATGGAATGTACGAACTGTTCCTTCGACTTCCGCATTTTCAGCGATCACATTAAATCTTGTTCCGACAACCATTTTTCCGATAGTAAGAACAGCAGGGCTTTGTGGGTCAATTGTTCTAGAGACAACCGTTTGGACATTCATAACAAATGAAGAAGCAACAATTGCAGCGTCGACACAAGCTTCCGGCATCGCTGCATGTCCACCTTTACCTTTGAACTTCACTTTGATAATATCGGCAGCAGCAAAAGATGGTCCTGGTGAGCAGGCGACTTTATTTGTTGGCATTTGTGACCAAATATGAATACCAAATACATTATCTACCCCGTCCATCGCACCTTGAGCAACGATTGCTTTTGCTCCAGCAGCAGCTTCTTCCGCCGGTTGGAACAAGAA
This sequence comes from Psychrobacillus sp. FSL H8-0483, assembly GCF_038637725.1. Taxonomy (NCBI): domain Bacteria; kingdom Bacillati; phylum Bacillota; class Bacilli; order Caryophanales; family Bacillaceae; genus Psychrobacillus; species Psychrobacillus sp. FSL H8-0483. The sequence continues at coordinate 3,745,284 of NZ_CP152052.1, read as the reverse complement.
ACGTACATTTCCTGGAAGCTGATCTTTTATGTCATTCAAAGCCTTCGCTGCTATTAACAACATAGAAGTATGTGCATCATGTCCACAAGCATGCATTTTTCCTTCAAATTTAGAAGCATATGCTACATGTTTGTTAAGTTGTTGAATTGGAAGTGCGTCCATATCTGCTCGTAGTGCAACTGTTTTTCCGCCTGGAACTGCTTGAATTTCAGCGATTACTCCAGTAGGCTCTGTTTTACGGTAAGGAATGCCAAGATTGTCTAGGTACTCACAGATAAATGCAGTCGTTTTGAATTCTTCAAACGATAACTCAGGTTCACTATGCAGTTTACGACGTAAAGCAGTTAACTCTTCACTATTAGTTGTAATGGATTCTTTTATTTTTTGGTTAATCATGATTCATTTCCCTCCGTTAATTGTAAAACTGTTTGAAACAAAATATTCGCACCGTTCACGAGATGGCTTGGATCCGACCATTCTTCGGGGCAATGACTAAGCTAGCATCTGATCTTTGATGTAATTCCGAGCACCCAAATCTTCTTTCGAATAAGTAAGTCTTGTTACACCGACACCAGGGGTAGCTGTAAATCTACTTAATAGTTCAATATGCTGTTCGATCCTTTGTTGATTGGCATACATACTATCACTCCCATTATTGCTAGATTATAATTTACTGTTGAATTTCACTCATTCTGTTGATTGAAGTGGAGGGCGGCGACTCCAACGGGAAAAGCGCGTCCAGGTGAGACCCCGCAGGAGCGAAGCGACGAGGAGGCTCACGGACCGCCCGCGGAAAGCGTCCGCCTGTAACGGAAATCAACGGTATTGTATTCTTATAAGAATCCTACGAATATACCTGCGAGAATAACAGAAACGATTGTTACGCTGATGAATCCACCTACAAGCATTGGAGCAAGCATATGTTCCGTCAATGCTTTTCGTTCCTTTTCATCTTGCGTTAACGAGTTAATCACTTCATTTGTAATAATATAGTCTGCTGGGAAGCCATATAATGCAGTTAAAGAGATTGCGAAAGCCATATTTTTGCTTACTTTTAGCACCTTTCCAATGATGAAGGAGAAGATATACATTCCGATAACCCCTAATACAATTGTTCCGATTAGTGGATAAATAATTTCAAGGATCATAGACGGTGTAGCAGTTTTTAGTCCATCAAATACGAATAGCATTAAAACCATTACACATAGTCCAAAGCCATTTGCTTTTTGTAATACATGGCGCTCCAAAAAGCCGACGCTTTGCGCAATAATACCAAACAATAAACAAAGTACATAAGGACTAACTGTTACGATTGGTGCCAATAATGTAGAAACAAGATAAGCAAGGAAGCCTACAAGAGCAAGACGGAAAAATTTAAAGTATTCCGTATTGTATTGTTTAGGCATTTTACGGAACATTTTCAGCTCTTCTTCCGGTTCATCAGAAGAAGTGGACGCTTGTCCTGTTGCAGCTAATTCCCCTTTGCGAAACTTTGAAAGAAGCATTTTGCCTTCTTTTTTCAGTGCAATAGATGTTAATGGATAGCCAGCAAATCCTTGCATTACATAAATCACGATCGCAAAAACAGATAGAGTAGTCAGCCCCGCATTAGCAGCACCTTCCGACATAATAAGGGCAGATACAATTCCTCCAACTAAAGGTGGTATAGCCACAATCACTGTTTCAACGCCAAATAAAAATGTTCCAATTCCAAATAGAGCGGCGATAATTCCTAAAATTCCGGCAAGGGAAATTAGGATTGTTTTCCATTGTTCTTTTAATTGTTGTAAAGAAAGCAATGTACCCATATTTGTAATGAGTAAGTAAATCATCATTGTAGCTACAACTGGTGGAACCCCTGCAGTTGATACAATATCTTGTGGAAAGAAAGTCCAGTATCCAATAAGGAAAAGAATAGCGGATATAAAAACAGAAGGAATCCAAGCCTTCGTACGAGTAGAAACAAGATCTCCGATGAATAAAATAGCAATAACGATAACTAAAGCGAGCATTTGAGACATAATAATCTTTCCTTTCTGACAATAAAGAATTGTCAATATAATAACACGGATATGAAGTATGTAATATATTTCTGAATAATTAATTATTTTAATTGGAAATGTAAGTGTTTTCTTATTAAAAAGAATTTGATTCATTTTCTAAAACGCAAAAAAAGCTACCCTGTATCTAGGGTAGCTTCAGAAATATATTGATTATTGAGCTGGGTTTAATTCAAGTTCAACAGAGATTTTGATGTCTTCACCAACAAGAACACCGCCAGTTTCAAGTGCTTGGTTCCAAACTAAACCGAAGTCTTTACGGTTGATTTTAGTGTCAGCAGAGAATGCTACCACTTCTTGGCCCCATGGGTTTGTACCTTTACCACCGTATTCAGCTTCGAAAGTAACTGATTTAGTAACGTCTTTGATTGTGATGTCACCAGTTACATCGTATTCGCCATCATCTGTTTTTTTGATGTCTGTAGCAACAAATTTGATGCTTGGGAAGCTTTCTGCATCAAAGAAATCTCCAGAACGTAAGTGGTTGTCACGATCTTCGTTGTTTGTATTAATAGATTTTACATCGATGTCAAAGCTAATTGTTGCCCCGTTTAAGTCTTCTGCGTTACCTTCTAGTTCAGCGGTAAAGTTTGTGAAAGAACCTTTTACTTTTGAAACCATCATGTGTTTCACAGAAAAGTCGATACTAGAATGTGCAGCGTCAAGATTAAATTTTGTCATTTTAATTTCCTCCTTGTGATGTTTTGTTTTTTTTAGTATAAAACATAATTATTTTGAAATCAAGATGTTTTATTTCAAAATAAAAACGTTTCATTTGAATCTTATAGTTACTTTATGTAAGTTACTATAGAATAATAGTATGCTTACGTCAAGTAATTTAATTACTTTCATTTTACAAAAAAAAAAATAAGGAGTATAATCGTGACAAATAGAGGTGAATCAGATGAAGGAAACGTTATTATGTCCACGTTTATCGAAGGCGATGGAATTACTTGGGAAAAGATGGACAGCATTGATTGTTTATCAATTAATAGAAGGAGCAAAACGATTTAATGAAATTGAGTCTTCACTTCCTATTAGTGGTCGATTACTTTCTGAACGTTTAAAAGAGCTTGAAAAAGAAGGTATAGTAGAAAGAACCGTCTTTTCAGAGGTCCCGGTACGGGTCGAATATAACTTAACTGACAAAGGTCTTGCGCTAAAAGATGTAGTTGGTGAAATTGAATCTTGGTCTAAAGAATGGTTGTAATAATTTCACTTGAAAATTTAGGTGGGAGAAAGCATACTATGTAAGGGTGTAAGGTTAATCTTATTCAGCAGTCTCCCATTTCTACAAGTGGGGTGAGGAAGGATCATGATCCGCAGAATACAATGTAGTGTACAGCCGCCCGCTGAATAAGCTTAAAGCCTCCGGCGAATGCCACAGATTTTGTAGGGGAGTAAATCGTGCCAGCACGATACAAAATCAGGGCGTAAATACGTCAAGGCGTATTTGATTGAGAAAGGATTGTCTTCTTTTGAGTATACAAAAATGGTTTCAAGATTTAATTACACAGTTAGATCCTCAGAATGTAAAAATAGATGAAGCACTACACTTGCATACAATGACACGCATGGGTGGAATTGCAGATTTATTTGTCACACCGGAAACAGAAGAGCAAGTAGCATTCGTTGTTCAATATGCGTATGAAAATAAAATTCCTTTATTACTACTTGGGAATGGCTCTAATATGGTCGTTCGAGATGGTGGTGTTCGTGGTATTGTTCTTTGCTTAGAAAAGTTGAATAAAATTAAGATAGTAGGAAATAGAGTAATCGCTGAAAGTGGATCCGATATTATCGACGTTTCGAGAGCAGTAGCGAAGGAAACGCTATCAGGTTTAGAATTTGCTTGTGGTATTCCTGGATCTGTCGGTGGTGCTATGGCAATGAATGCTGGAGCATACGGTGGAGAAGTGCAAGATGTCATTCTGCAATGTACTGTGCTTACACAAAGTGGTGAAAAGCTCATTCTTTCAAAAGAAGAGTTAGAGCTTGGTTACCGAAAAAGTATCATTACAAAAAAAGGTTACTATGTATTGTCTGCTGAGTTTGAGCTTCAAAAAGGTAAGCAAGAAGAAATTGATGCTAAAGTTGCAGACTTAACATTCCAACGAGAATCCAAGCAACCGCTAGAATATCCTTCTGCAGGTAGTGTATTTAAACGACCACCGGGTTATTTTGCTGGCAAACTGATTCAAGATAGCGGCTTACAAGGAAAAGGCTTTGGTGGAGCAGAAGTTTCGACGAAGCATGCAGGTTTTATTATCAATAAAAACAATGCTACTGCTACTGATTATATCAGTACCATTGAAATGGTTAAAAAAACGGTTAAAGAAAACTTCGATATTGATCTAGAACTAGAAGTGAAAATTGTTGGCGAGAACAAAGAATAATATACAAGTGGACTTCTGAATATATATATTCGGAGGTCTTTTTTTTTATGCGATATGGAAATAAGTCTAACTAGTATTACGATCAAGAAATAAAAGCAGAATAAGTATTAATTGAGCGGCCACTTTAAGAAGAAGTGGTCCCTTTTGTGTAAAATTGGATGGTTTGACCGGAAAGTCGGTTGCTTCTGCTAAATAATCGGATGGCTATACAAATTAATCCGATGGTTCACCCACATAATCGGTTGGCTCCTCACATAAACATAAAAACATTCAAATATTTGTTTGAATGTAGTTGCATTTTGAATAGTTTGAACATATAATAACTTTAACAATCAAACGACCATTTGAATGAGGTGGAAAAATGCAAGCGAAAGATATGTGTGAAGTAACTTGTGAAGTAACGATAGTGCATGAAGAAGTGGTGCAATCAATAAAAAAACAATTGCCAGATGTTACAAAGGTTGCGCAAATTTTTAAGGCATTAGCAGATGAAACAAGATTAAAAATAGCGTATGCACTAACAATAGAAGAAGAGCTTTGTGTATGTGATGTGAGTGAAGTAATTGGTTCTTCTACAGCAACAGCATCCCATCATTTACGATTTCTTCGAGAGTTATCTCTCGCGAAATCTCGACGCAAAGGAAAATTAGTTTATTATTCATTAGCAGACCATCACGTCAATGAGTTAGTTAAAATCGCATATGAACATGCGGTAGAAAAGGGTGAGGAAAGTGGAGAACACAGTTAAAAAAGAATATCGCTTAGAAAATCTTTCATGTGCCAATTGCGCAATGAAATTTGAAAACAATATTAAAAGTCTCCCTGATGTAGAGGATGCAATTGTTAACTTTGGTGCATCTAAAGTTGCGGTCATTGGTAATGTAACTATTGATGATATTGAAAAAGCGGGAGCATTTGATGGTATTAAAGTAGCGCCTGTCAAACAACGAAAAGAAGAAAAGGTTCCTTTTTATAAACGAAAAGAAAATGTCGTGACAGTTATATCCTTTGTTTTTTTAGTAATTGGGATTATCACATCATTTGTTTATGAAGAAACGCATCCAGCGGCAATCGGTTTATTTGTTTTATCCATAGCTGTGGGCGGGTACGAAATGTTCAAAAGTGGGCTCATGAATTTATCTCGTTTTTATTTTGATATGAAAACACTGATGACGATTGCGATTATTGGGGCAGCAATCATCGGAGAATGGCGTGAAGGTGCGGTCGTTGTCTTTTTATTTGCGGTAAGTGAAGCGTTAGAAGCATACTCCATGAATAAAGCGCGTCAATCCATTAGCCAGCTAATGGATATAGCACCATCAAATGCAACGATTCGTCGAGGAGACAAATTGGTAGAGGTAGATACTGAATTTATTCAAATAAATGACTTACTAATCGTGAAACCAGGACAAAAAATAGCAATGGATGGAATTGTGTTGAAAGGTACTTCTGCCGTAAACCAAGCATCTATTACTGGTGAGTCAGTTCCGGCGATCAAAACAATTGGTGACGAAGTATTTGCGGGTACGTTGAATGAAGAAGGTTCTTTAGAAATACAAGTAACGAAACGTGTAGAAGACACGACGATTGCAAAGATTATCCATTTAGTAGAAGAAGCGCAAGCAGAGAAAGCGCCATCGCAGAAATTTGTCGATAAATTTGCCAAATATTATACACCAGTAATTATTGCAATCGCATTTTTAGTAGCAATCGTACCACCATTATTGGGAGCAGATTGGCAAACGTGGATTTACCAAGGTCTTGCAGTATTAGTTGTAGGATGTCCGTGTGCTCTAGTTGTATCAACCCCCGTAGCGATCGTAACTGCAATTGGGAATGCCGCGAAGCAAGGTGTGCTCATTAAAGGTGGCATTCACTTAGAGGAAATTGGACGAATTCAAGCAATCGCGTTTGATAAAACCGGAACTTTAACGAAAGGATATCCGGAAGTAACAGCTGTGGACTCCGAATCCAAAAAAGACTTTATTCAAAAAGTAATGTCGATTGAAACATATTCACAGCATCCACTTGGGCAGGCCATCGTGAAGTACGGAGCAAAAGAACATATACACGCAGTAGAGGTAGAAGAATTCCAATCGATTACAGGTAAAGGTGCAGAAGGAGTAATCGACGGTAAGAAATGGTCAGTCGGTAGCGTTTCTTGGATTACTTCCATTAGCACCATTTCCACAGAGGTAATCGAACGTGTGGAGCAATTACAATTAGAAGGAAATACGGTTATGCTTGCTGCAGAAGATGGTCAATACAAAGGATTTATTGCAGTTGCTGACCCGATTCGTAAAACTAGCACCGTGGTGTTACAAGATCTCAAAAAAGCAGGTATTAAGCACACTGTAATGCTTACTGGAGACGACGCTCGAACTGCAAATGCCATTGCTGCTAAGCTTGGGATGACAGACGTTGAAGCCGGTTTAATGCCCGAACAAAAGCTAAATGCGATTAAAGTATTGAAAGAAAAATATGGTGCTGTTGCAATGGTTGGAGATGGAGTTAATGATGCTCCTGCTCTCGCCGCTTCTACAGTTGGTATAGCAATGGGAGGAGCCGGAACGGATGCAGCTCTTGAAACAGCAGACGTTGCGTTAATGGCAGACGATCTAGAAAAATTACCATATACTATTCGATTAAGCCGAAAAGCATTGCATATTATTAAAGAAAATATTATGTTTGCATTAGGGTTAAAGATTATCGCACTCCTTCTCATCATACCTGGATGGTTAACGTTATGGATCGCTATCTTTGCAGATATGGGAGCGACATTACTGGTAGTGCTAAATTCCTTACGATTATTAAAAATAAACAAGTAATAGGTTCGGAGGGTTAAAGGTGAAACTTACAGAATGGACAATGGAAGAACAGGAACAACTAATTCATTTCATGACGACGAATACATGGCCATATCACGGGAACTCTCATCCCGCTAGAGAATTAATTGAAAAGACAATTGAAGAAGGCGGTTATCAATCTGATGAAGTAAAGACATTTTGGGTTGAAAATGAAGAGAGTGAACAAGTAGGTATAGTGAAAATTTATGATCTACAAGATGAGATTCCTTTATTCGATTTACGAATTGCAGATGAAGCCCGCGGGAGAGGCTATGGACCAAGTGCATTAAAACTGTTGGCGGAATATGTATTCCAATTGCCAGAAGCAAAGATACGCTTAGAAGGCCATACAAGACAAGACAACTTTGCAATGCGTAAGACATTTGAACGTGCAGGTTTTGTCAAAGAAGCACAGCTTCGTCAAGCGTGGTTTTCTCCTAAAGAGAGCTCCTACTATGACGCTGTTACGTATGGTATGACGCGTGAGGATTTTATAAAAGGAACTGCAACACCCGTAAAATGGGATGATGTTTTTCATCCAATAGAGATTTCGAACAAAGAGCGTCCTTTTTCGGAGGAGTTCTATACGGATAGACTAATTATTCGGGCACCAAAAATAGATGATGCAGAAATAGTATGGAAAGCGGTGATTGCTTCCCATGATGCCTTAAAGGAATGGATGCCATGGGCGCAATCAAAGCAAACATTAGAGCAGACAACGACTAATCTGCGACAAGCAGTTGCTGACTTTATTACACGAAAAGACCTAAGGCTTCATTTGTTTTTGAAAGAAACAGGAGAGTTTATAGGTGCTTCTGGACTTCACCGAATTGATTGGGATGTTCGTAAATTTGAGATTGGATACTGGATTGATAGCAGGTTTGAAGGAAAAGGTCTAATGACAGAAGCAGTCGAACGAATCACTAAGTTTGCTTTTGAGGAATTATATGCAAATCGAGTAGAAATTCGTTGCGATAGTGAAAATGTAAGAAGTCGATCAGTTGCGGAAAGACTGGACTATACTTTAGAAGGAACCCTCCGCCACGATTCTTTATCCGCGGACGGGAAAAAATTACGTGATACATGTATTTACGCCAAAATAAAAGGTGCTGCCTTATAGGCAGCACCATTCATCTAAAGTGATCTTCTTCCTGTTACAAGTTGAATTACAAAAATAATACCGGCAATAACTAGTAATGCGTGAATAAGTCCTCCGCCAATTTTCAATACGATTCCTAGTAACCAAAGTACTATTAATACGACAATAATTCCCCATAAAATCCTACCCATTTCTACCATCCTTTCTGCTGAAACATGTTATTATTAGAGATATCCTTTTGAGAATAGTATTAAACATTAAATGAAAGAAGAGATATAATTGCTAACAAATGTAATGGAAGAAATTGTCGATAGTATAGTAAGAGTACTTATGAGAGGCCCAGAATATCAAACCTTTTGTAAATGTAACCAGTGTGAAATGGACATTATTGCGTTAAGTTTAAATACAATACCATCACACTATGTAACAACGGATAAAGGAAGAAGTGCAGTTTTCGAGCGAATGAATACGACAGAAAACTTAGAATGGATTAATAAAAGAATTATTCACTCTATCCATGTCGTAGGGAAATATCCTCACAGAAATTAAGTAAACCTTGTCTATTATTAGATAAGGTTTTTTGTATGAATAATTAGGAATAGGAAAAAATAGCAATAATTGTGATGGAACGCTCGATGTAGTAAAATAAACAAAGTAGCGATGAAAGGAAGTTATTTATGCCAACACCAAGCATGGAAGACCATATTGAACAAATTTATATGTTAATCGAGCAGAAAGGTTATGCTCGAGTGTCTGACATTGCAGAAGCATTATCTGTGTTACCATCTTCCGTAACAAAAATGGTACAGAAATTAGACAAAGATGGTTTCTTAATATATGAAAAGTACCGAGGCTTAACCCTGACAACTAAAGGTATGAAACTTGGCAAGAGACTAGTTAAAAGACATGACTTATTAGAAGACTTCTTACGAATAATAGGGGTAGAAGAAGGGAATATCTATGCGGATGTAGAAGGAATTGAGCATCATTTAAGCTGGAATTCTATTGACCGTATCGCAGATTTAGTATTATTTTTAGAAGAAAACCCCTCACTTCAGTCCAAATTATTAGAATTACGCCAAGATATAAACGAATAGTAAATTCAGAATTAGCAAGTAAATGAGGTTTGAATGGACAAACTTCCTACAAAGCTTTTGTTTTTATTATATTAGTAAAATGGACATGTATTATTCAATCAGATAAAGCACTAATCAAAACAAGAAGGAAAAGACCAATATTATATATGGTCAGAAGGAGAGCGGTAAATTTGATAGGATCAGCATCAGGAGAAATAGTAACGTTACAAGTAATAGCGCAAGAAGGATCTAAATGGATTCTTTCTCATCACGAATTAGAAATACCATTGAATGCATCGGAAGCACCGGAAGATTTAAAAGTAGAAGATAAGCTCGAGGTATTTTTATTTGTAGACCGCAGAGGAAATTTATCTGCGACAACACAACTGCCATCCATTCAAAAAGGAACGTATGGTTGGGCGCGAGTGATTAAAGTATCTGATAAAGAAGGAGCATTTGTCGATATTGGCACGTCAAAAGAAGTCCAAGTAAAAGCAGATGACTTACCGAAGATTAAAGAACTTTGGCCAGCAAATGGCGACCATTTATACATCACACTTCGTACGGACAAAGATGGAGAGTTATTTGGACGATTAGCAACAGAAGATCGTGTGGAAGAACTGTATATCGACGCACCGACTACATTATTCAATAAAAACATACAAGCAAGACCTTATAGATTACTACCAATTGGCACGTTCCTCTTAAGCGTACCGGAAAACTACCGTATTTTCGTCCATCAATCAGAGCGTGTAGAAGAGCCAAGATTAGGACAAGACTTGACAGTGCGTATCATCGACACGAAAGAAGATGGCTCGCTAAACGGCTCCCTTCTACCACGTAGACACGAACGTTTAGGAGACGATGCAGAGTCTATTTTCCGCTATTTAAATGATGTAGGTGGCAGAATGCCGTTTACTGATAAATCTGATCCAGAAGAAATTCAAGAAATGTTCACGATGAGCAAGGCTGCATTTAAACGTGCACTAGGTAAGCTTATGAAAGAAAGAAAAATTGTTCAAAACGATGGTTGGACAGAATTGAAAATGTAAACATGTGGAGTAAAAAGAATCGATTAGTCGGAACTTTTTACTCCTTTTTACGTACTAATGGGAGAACTGATAGAAAGGGGCTTCAGACATGAAAAGATTATTTCACGTAGTGATGACGGCTATTTTACTTATGGGAGTATTTATTGCTCCATCGATTACACTTGCAGATTCAAGTGGGACAACAGAAGCGATTAATGAAAAATTTGGTGCACCAATTGTTGTATATGGAGGTAACCTTACCGAAGAACAAAAGAATAGTGTGAAAACGAGCCTAAAAATCACCGAAAACTCGGATATACAAGAAATTGAAGTAACTGGACAAGATTTAAAAAAATATTTAACAGATGGAGATGCCTCCGCTCGAATGTTTTCTTCTGCTAAAATTACACGCAAGGATGCTGGAAAAGGCTTAGTTATCGATATCGTAACGCCGGATAATATTACGGAAGTAACGGCTGATATGTATGCAAATGCGATGCTGACTGCAGGAGTTCAAGATGCATTCGTAGAAATTGCTGCTCCAAAACCGGTAACTGGTCATTCAGCTTTGGTCGGTATTTATAAAGCTTATGAAGTAAGTGGTGGAGAGCTAGATCCAGAGCGCACGGACGTAGCAAACGATGAACTATCTGTTGCTACTATTCTTTCTAAAGAAGCAGGTATAGAAGAAGCCAAAGTAAGTGAGCTATTAACAGAAATCAAAAAACAAATTGCTGAGCAGAATCCCGTATCTCGCGAAGAAGTTGAAAAAATTGTATCTGAGCAACTTGCGAACTTGAAAATTGAGCTTTCTGAAAAAGATCGCCAACTACTAATTGATCTCATGGATCGTATTCGTCAACTTGATATCGATTTTAGCAAATGGTCAGATCAGCTAAATGATTTAAGTAAAACTATTGAAGAAAAACTTGGAAGTCTTGCAGACAATGAAGGATTTTGGCAAAGCGTGAAAACCTTCTTCAATGATTTAATCGATTCCATTCGTTCTATTTTCAACTAACTATGAAACAAGGCATCCTACTTATTTATAAGTAGGATGTTTCTGACTGTAGACAAACTCAATTTTGGGTGCATAGAGTTGTATATTAAATTCGGCAAGGATCACCACTTCGCTTTCCGTGGGCTTGGCTTCAGCCTCGGGCCAACACGAGGTTGGTCATGAAGGCGTTGCCGCAAAAGTTCTTTTGCGACGAGCTTTGCGCAGGAGCAGGACGCGGCGTTCTTAGCCTTCCTTCCTCAAGCGTTCCTGCGGGGTCTTCTGCTCAAACTGTTCCCACAGGAGTCTTCGTGGTGGTCCTTGCCTTATAAACAATTCCTTATAGATATCCACTATCTTTACCATTTGTCCGTTACGTACCTACAACGCTCAAAAGATAACCAAAATTGATTTGGAAAATGAAAGAATAGCTACCTTTCTATTCGTAGTGGAAGTGCTTGAAGATGCAATTTCGGTCTATCGCTTTCTATCATGCTTTCCTTGCTTATTTTTGCAAAGTTAACATGCCGGCAATAGGCTGATGCTAAATAGAAAAGAGACACTTCTATTACAAGTAGCTGTGGAGAGAGACGGACGAACGACTACCACACGATTATCGAAAAAATGCGAAAGGGATGCGACAAAGTCGCATCCCTTTCGCATCAAGAATCTCGATAATGGTGTAGAACTCGTTTAGTTCCAAGCGCTCCAAAAGCACCTCTATATAGAGTGCCTAGTGTGTTATCACCATTTTAATAAGTAATAATTGGTAATTTTAGTTAATCAACACGTGTGATGTTTTATATATAAATTGCAATATACTATTTTATTTGTTATATTATTTTCGTATATCTTGAATTCGAGATAAAATAGGAGGGAAATATACTATGAAATTAGCTGGAATTCACCATGTATCAGCCATTACTGCAGACGCAGACAAAAATCATGACTTCTTTACACGAATTTTAGGAATGCGTTTAGTCAAAAAAAGTGTGAACCAGGACAATACATCATCCTATCACTTGTTTTATGCAGATGCAGTAGGGACTCCTGGTACTGATATGACTTACTTTGACATACCTCATGCTGGAAAAACATATCCTGGTGTATCAAGCATTAGTAATACTGGCTTTCGTGTGAAAAGTGAAGATGCATTGCTGTTTTGGAAAGAGAGATTTGTACAATTCGAAGTGCCTCACGAAAAGATAGTAGAAAGATATGGGAGAAAAACGCTTTATTTCGAAGACTTTGAAGGGTCTCGACTTATGCTTGTTGTCGATGATGGAAAAGGAATTCCTTATGGAGAAGCATGGATTAAAGATGAAATTTCTGCAGAAAATGCAATTGTGGGTTTAGGTCCAGTAAAATTAACTGTAAGAAAATCGAAGCCTACTGAAAAAGTATTGGAAGAAGTAATGGGCTTCACTTTGGCAGGATCATATCAATCAGGTGTAGAAGATTCTCCTGATATTCTTGTATATACGACGGGAGCAGGGGGACCAGCAGGAGAAGTGCATATAGAAACTCGCCCAGACTTGCCAATGGAGCGACCAGGTCGCGGAAGTGTCCACCATGTTGCATTTCGTGTTCCGTCAATGGAGGATTATCCGAAATGGGAGGAACTACTGCGTGCAAAAGGTTTTACAACTTCTGGGCTAGTTGATCGTTACTATTTCAAAGCTATTTATTTTAGAGAGCCTAATGGTATTTTATTTGAACTTTCTACGGATGAACCTGGTTTTGATACAGACGAACCGATAGAATCATTAGGAGAAAAACTTGCTTTACCACCTTTTTTAGAACCAAGAAGAGCACAAATAGAAGCGAAATTGCGTCCGTTGTCAATTAATAAATAAATATGATAAGATTCTAGAAAGGAGTGTTGAACAATGGATTTTCAATACAAAGAACTTGGTAATGATGTATTTGCCTATCAGTATATTCAAGATGGAGAAAGACTAGGGGAAATTACTTGGACATTACTTGGAGATGTTATGGTGATGGATCACACATATGTTTCTGATAAATTGAGAGGCCAAGGTGTAGCGAAAAAGTTGCTCGATACTGCCGCTTCTTATGCACGTGAAAATGATTTGAAAATGGAGGCTGTATGCTCATACGTCGTTGCTGCATTTAACAAATCCGATGAATATGATGATGTAAAAGCATAATAAAAGGCAATCCTCTTTTTCTCAGGTGGATTGCCTTTTATGGTTTGTGCATTATATTTGTGTAAAGAAGAATAAAATACCTGTTAATACGGACGCACCTGCCAGTGTATAAAAGAAATCTGACTGACTAAAGATTAATTTTTCCTCCATGAAAATCATCCTTTCTTAATTGGTGTTAATTGTAAAATTCCCTAGTAATAATATTGTTAAACAGGTTTAACTTAACTTATGCAGGGAATTTGAAAAAAAGACGAAACCTTTACTTGAAGTTTTCGTATATTAACTATGGTAAATAGTGAAAGGAAGGTAAAATTATATGTCACGTACTGGAGAAATAGTGTTAGGAGTTATAAGTGCTATTTTTAGTGTTATTTCTATTATATCGCTATCATTATTAGTTATCGGAGGAAGTGCAACATTCCAAGAAGCGGAATTTTCTAATATTTTGGAACAAGAAATATTAAATGATCCTACATTAGCTGAAGATCCTGAAGTAATTGCACAAGGAGTAGATACATTTATTAATTTGTTTACTGTATTAGGTTGGGGGTTTGTAACCTTAATTGTAATTAGTTTAGTTTTAAACATAGTAGGTATTGTATTTATTTCTAAAAACAAAAAAGCGAAACTAGCTGGTATTATGTTTATCTTAGCTGGAGTGTTCGCTGGAATTCTTTCTCCCACATCGATATTATTGTATATTGCTGCAATCCTGTGCTTTGTACGTAAACCACCAGTTCAATTGGAAGAAGAGTATTATTCACCAGAACAAACTCTATAAAGAAAACACCGACTTATTTAACAAGTCGGTGTTTTTAATAAATATACATATTTTGCAGTAGATAACGGATGTCCTTCAAAGTATTCATCAAATTCTTCTAAACACTCAAATCCGAAGTTTTCATAAAAAACACGTGCTCCATCATTTTTACTTTCTACATAAACAAACAATTGACGACCTGTATGTAGTTTTTCTAAACCTGCTTGGATTAGTTTTTTGCCGTATCCGTTTTGTTGAAACCCTGGCAATACATAGATTGCGGTTAGTTCAATATCTCCATCTTCGTCAACAGGAGTAAAATTAGCAAATCCAATTGGCCGTCCTTGATATTCAGCAAGTAAAAAAAGAGTCTTTTCTATTCGTTTAGCAAGCATCATCTTGGAATAAGCCTTCTCTAAAAATATCTTTTGTATTTCTTCTGGGATAATATCTTTATAAGTATCGTTCCAACTGATCTTTGCGATTTGTTGTACAGTTGAAATATCTTCTAACGTCGTCGCCCTAATCATTTGAAATCACCTCTAAATTCTTTTTGTTATCATAACAAAAATACGAACAATCTTCTATAAATATATAAGATAATATAGAAAACAATTTTTTATTATGTAGAAGACACGATGACCTGGGAATTAAAAATGATTCGAAATAAAAATTAAAAAAGGTGTTTTATTTTGAAATTGCGGGTATGTATAACTATAGATACACATTACAATTAACTGGAGGTAATAATTATGGCGAAAAATAAATCTCTATTATTAGCAGGTCTAGCAGCAGGTGCATATGCATATTTCAGTAAAAAAGAAAATCGTGATAAAGCTGTGATAGCATTCAATAATACAAAATCGAAAATAAATTCTTATATGGAATCTCAAAAACATAACCGTTCCGAATTAACAAAAGCAGGACACCCAGATCCACACGATATACCAGATAATAAAATGGTTGATGAAGGTGCAATGACGAGCGTGCAGTATTATAACGAGGAAATACAAGATAATACTAAAAAAACGCTTTGATTCTTTGCAGAGCTCTCAGTTCCATACAGAATTCTCTAGTATAAGATTTAAAGGTGTCTATTCCTAGACACTTTTTTTTAGAGTTGTTAAACAAATCACGGTATTGTTCTACCGATTCAAGTAAAAGTATTTGAAAATATTGTTAATTTTGATAAAGTTAATGATAGGATCCTACATATTTTTTATAGGCTCAGTTAAATTAGGCTGCTGTTTTTTAGAAGCATATATTCTGTGTTGAGAATCTGCGAGACTCCTGCGGAAAAATGGGCAGCCAATACCCCACAACAAGCTTATAGGAACAAATCCTACATTCGTTTAACAAAGTCTTTTTATTAAAAGATTAGGACTTGAACGAATGTAAAAATCCCTTTTCAACATGGAGTCAAGAATTGCATTAAAGCATAAAGTAACCACTGAAGATAATAATGCACAGTAAATATGTAAAAAAAGATAATACTAAAAAATATTTATGTATCTAAACTAAAATAGTTTTATTTTTCAATAAAATGTTATAAAATGATTCTACAGCACTAGTCAGAATGATTACAAAAGAACTACTTAAAGGAAGAAGAGGTTTTTATGAAAAGTACAGATAAGATATTTTTAGAATACTTCGCAAAATCCTATGCAAAAGAAATGGGCATTACTAATAGAGTAGAAGGATTAGACCAATTCTATGAACTAGAGAAAAAGCTATTTTTAGATATGTATTCATTTGAAATAGAAAAAGCGAAAAAAGTATTAAGAGAAATGATTGATTTAATAATTGCAACATCTGGAAAACAAATGATTTTAAATGTAAAAAACTATTATGTACAATTATCTGCTATTATGGCAAGAAAGCTTTTTGAAAATCAAGTACCTATAGATAAGGTTATGGCCTTTAATAGTGCAAGTTTAGAAGTTATTGAAACCAAAATGAATGACGCTCAATTTTTACAATGTGCGGACGAACTGGTAGAGTTTTTTGTATTGGTAATTACTGAAAGGAAAAAACCATCATTTGGACATCAAACCGTGAACAAAGTAATATTATTTATTAATGATGAAATTGAAACAAATCTCACGGTGGAAGATATCGCTCTGCACTTTAACATTAGTACAAGTCATTTATCTCGTATTTTTAGAGAACATACAGGTGTGACACTAGTGGAATATTTAAATATTCGTAAAGTTGAAGAGTGCCAGTATTTCTTGAGACATACAAATAAAGGTATTTCAGATATTTCTAATTCGTTCCATTTTTGCAATCAAAGCTATTTCACTCGAATATTTAAAAAATACACTGGGTTAACTCCAAAGCAATTTAGAGATCAACAGGAGCACCCTAATTTTAAATATAATTTTCCCAAAGAACCTAATGCAATTTAAGTTTTTACCTTAAATTTGATAAATAGCTTCATATTAAGGTATACTCGTTATAGTTTGATAATTGAAGGTGAATCCATTGAAGAAGAAAATTAGATTACTTTCTATTCTTGTGTTTGCAGCTGTTGTTCTCAGTGGTTGTTCAGGAGTAGAAAACAAAGAAGGTACATTTTATAATATATTTGTTCGACCGTTTGAATTTCTCATTCATTTCTTTGGGGAAATGTTCAATGGTAGCTACGGGTTAGCAATTATTGCAATTACCGTACTTATTCGTTTTGCCCTTATGCCGTTAATGCTTAAAAACTATAAGAATCAACAAGGCATGAAAGTAAAAATGGATAAGCTGAAACCAGAAATGGACGAAATCCAAAAGAAACTAAAAGAAAAAAACAACACAAAGGAAGAACAAGCTGCTTTACAACAAGAAATGATGGGATT
Organism: Psychrobacillus sp. FSL H8-0483; assembly: GCF_038637725.1. Classification (NCBI taxonomy): domain Bacteria; kingdom Bacillati; phylum Bacillota; class Bacilli; order Caryophanales; family Bacillaceae; genus Psychrobacillus; species Psychrobacillus sp. FSL H8-0483. The sequence goes on along the minus strand of NZ_CP152052.1, from coordinate 3,728,002 downwards.
ATATCGTAAACACGGAGTAAATCCATTGAATATGGGTTGCTTACCAATGCTTATTCAAATGCCAATTGTCATGGGATTATACTATTCCATTTTGTATTCGACCGATATAAAGACGCATCCTTTCTTATGGTTTAATCTAGGTTCTCCTGATATTGCGATGACACTTATTGCAGGTGTAGTTTATTTTATCCAAGCAAAAGTATCGCTGTGGACAGTACCTGAGCAACAAAAACAACAAATGAAAATGATGATTTATATTTCACCTATTATGATTATGTTTATTTCCTTTAGCTCAATGGCAGCATTGCCACTATATTGGACTGTTGGTGGGCTTATTTTAATATTCCAGACATACTTAGGACGTAAATTCTACTCGAATCATCCAGAAAAAGCGGAAGAATCTGTATAACAAAAACGAAGCTTCTTATAGCTTCGTTTTTTTCATGAGAGGTGTAAGAAATGAATAGAAATTGGCTTTTTGGTTTATTAATTGTTGCAGTAAGTATTACTTCTTTAGTATTTATTATTATCGGAAATTTAAATATGGCAGTTCTGTTTATGACAGCTATATTTGCGTTAAGTAATGGACACCGTGCAATTAGCTTTAAAGAAAAAGGATTTGTCCGAGAAGCCAAATGGATGAAAGGTATGTCCATTGTCTTTGCTATACTATTTTTCGTAGTTCTAGGTCTAAACTTTTTTTAAGGCTCCGTTACATGTCAATGGTCAGAAGCTGTTACCTTCTTAAAGGTACCGGCTTTTTTTATACCTTTATTTCTGTCGAGATAGTAGAATAATTATTAATCATATTGTTTGTATTGTTTTAAGGAATAGTTAAAGGAAAAATGTTAAACTAGAAGTATCGTAATCAGAAAGAAGGAAGAGCAAGAGATGCAATCGAGATATAGTTTATTATCAAGAAATAAGAAGAAAAAATGGCCTTATTTTGTTTCGGGATCCATTGCAGTAGTATTAATAGGATTTATCGTTATATGGGTAGGAATGAATGATTGGAATATAGATAAGAGTATTGCAGCTTTAGGTATTTCCAATAAAGTTGAAGAAACTGTGATTGAAGAAAAAGTAGCAGGACCAGTAACAGAGGAAAAGGTAGAAGAAACTCCTGTAGTAGGACAACCACTTGAAAAAGTAGAGGAAATTGATATGTCAGGGGCAAAAGGATATGAAGGACATGAGACGTTACCTGAAGTACCGACATATGTGGAGGGAGTATTAATAGCGAGTAAAAAATATCCTTTACCATCCACGTACGCACCAGGAGAAAGTAAAGAAGCGAGAGAAGCATTCGAGCGAATGGCAGCAGAAGCTGCACTTTCTGGCTATGACCTCGTAGCATTCAGTTCGTATCGCTCTTTTGATTATCAAGTCCAATTGTATGAGAGATATGTAAATAATGATGGTCAGGAAGAAGCTGATCGTTATAGTGCACGTCCTGGATATTCAGAACACCAAACAGGTTTAGCGTTTGATATAGGTGAGAAACTTTTCGAAGAACATTTTGCGAGGGTAAGCTTCGGAGAAACAGAAGCTGGTAAATGGGTGGCGGCTAATGCCCATAAGTATGGGTTTGTTATGCGCTATCCAAATGGCAAAGAGAAAATCACTGGGTATATGTATGAACCATGGCATTTCCGCTATATTGGAGAAGACCTAGCGCCAAAAGTGTATGAAGCAGGAATCACTTTAGAAGAATATTTTGACTTGTAAAATATAGGAACTGTTCCGAAAGTTTGCTCGCTTTCCACGGACGAAATGCCAAACCTCCTTGGGGGAATAGGATTTTTTCCTATAAGCGGGTTACGGGGTCTTGACGGCCCGATTTTCCGTGGGAGTCTCTCGGATTTCGTTACAAAATATATTCTTTAAAAAAACGACCTAATTTAACAGAGCCAAATGATAAAAGAGAAGTTTCCATGTTCGGAAACTTCTCTTTCTATAATATAGGAGATATTAGGCGTGCCAGTGATTCTTTAAATTTAATCATTTTTGTTCTTTCCTCATAAAGCTCCCAAGTCATTTCGGTTGATAATTTCATATCTTCTTCGAAAAGCTCTGCTAATTGATGGGAAGTTTCGCGATCATATATAAATGCATTTACTTCAAAATTCAACTTGAAACTACGAACGTCTATATTAGCTGTTCCTACTGTAGAAGCCTCATCATCAATAACAATCATCTTTGTGTGTAAAAATCCATTTTCGTAAATATACACTTTCGCTCCAGCCTTGATTAATTCTCCGACATAAGAATAAGTAGCCCAATAAACAAAAATGTGATCTGGCTTATTTGGAATCATTATACGCACATCAATACCGGATAGGCATGCAATTCGAAGTGTGTCCATAAAGCTCGCATCGGGAATAAAATAAGGGGTTTGTATATAAATATATCTTTTCGCCATCATAATTAACTTAAGGTAGCCGTATTTGATTTGCTCCCATTCCGAATCTGGTCCACTTGAAATAATCTGTAAACCAACAGAACCTTTCATCGGAATGGCGGGGAAGAAACGGTCGGAATATTCGATATCATGGTCAGTCGAAGCTTGGTTCCAATCGAGAATAAACCGCGTTTGAAGAGGGTGTACGGAGCTACCCTCAATGCGTAAATGTGTATCCCGCCAATAGCCAAATTTCTTGTTTAACCCTAAATATTCATCTCCCACATTAAACCCACCAATATAGCCAATGCGTCCATCTATAACAACAATTTTGCGGTGATTGCGATAATTCATTCGTGGATTAATTAGCGGTAAGATAGCTGGGAAAAATGCTTCTACTCGACCACCTAGCTCAATTAGCTCTTTAAAATGTCTTTTTCGTAAAGATCTTGATCCTGTATCATCATATAAAATTCGAACCTTTACCCCTTGTTTTGCTTTTTCTAATAACAACTGATAGATTTGCTGTCCAAGATTATCTAAACGAAAGATATAGTATTGGATGTGAATATGATCTTTAGCATTTTCTATGTCATGAATGAGTGCATCAAACTTCTCACGGCCATCATTAAAAATCTCTACTTTATTGTCCTGGGTTAAAACGGCTTGGTTATTGTGTAAATGCATAATAATTAATTCTTTAAATTGGCTTGCGTCATCTAAACGAAAATCGAACGAATCATCCTCAATTGCTTCCATTTGGAAATCAATGAGCTTATCAATCCCGATCTGATTCTTACCTTCCCATCGAAATAGCGTTTTTCTCCGTAATTTTCTTCCAAACAATAAGTAAATTCCGAAGCCTAAAATAGGGATAAAGAAAAGAATCATAATCCATGCCCATGTAGAAGAAGCGTCTCGTCGCTCCATGAAAATTAAAGCAATCGCAAGAAAAATATTTAAAATAAGTATGCCAGAAACAACGAAACTAAAGAAACCTGTTGCCAAGTTTATCACCCCTATGCCTTTTCTTATAGTTAATCTTTAGTATAGCTGATTTAATGAAAAGAAAGAAGAAAACCACATGTCACATGCTAAAAAGAAAATAAAACCTACTTGACCGATAGGAATAAAAGTATTATTATATGATGAGAATGAGAGATGGAGGTATTTTATATGAATTTATTATTTATTATTCTCAATATTGCAGCTTTATTGCTGTTCGTTGGAATCTTAATCATAATGCAAAAAAAACATGTTACTTTTTCGAAACGAGTATTTTCGGCATTAGGGTTAGGGATAGCATTAGGTTTAGCGCTAAACTTTATTTATGGGGCGACTTCAGAAGTATTAGCCGAGTCGGCAGATTGGTATAACTTAATCGGAACAGGATACATTAAGTTATTACAAATGATAGTTATGCCACTAGTATTTATATCGATTTTAGGTGCATTTACGAAGATAACGATCGGTAAAAATTTTGGGAAGATGGCAGCAATTATTTTAAGCTTCCTTATTGGTACGACAGCTGTTGCTGCACTTGTAGGAATTGGTTCAGCAGCAATCTTTGATCTAAACGCAGATCAAATTGTTCAAGGGGATGCTGAAGTAGCCCGCGCAGAGTACTATGAAGGACGTTCTGCGGAAGTAGCAGATAAAACACTTCCTCAACAAATGCTTGATTTACTACCAGCAAATCCATTTTTAGATTTTACTGGAGCACGTGGCACATCTACGATTGCAGTGGTAATTTTTGCGGCGTTCCTAGGATTTGCTTATCTAGGTGTAGCACGTAAAGAAATAGAAACTGCTGCAACGATTAAAAAGGGAATAGATGCAGTTTACACACTTATCATGAGTGTAGTGAAAATCGTACTGAAGTTAACTCCATACGGGATTTTAGCGATTATGGCAAAAACAGTCGCAACCTCTGATTTTGCTGCAATTTTAAGCTTAGGTAAATTTGTTGTAGCATCGTACGTTGCGTTAGCAATCATGTTTGCAATACACTTATTAATCATCACACTTTCTGGATTAAATCCAATAACGTATGTGAAAAAGGCAGCAGAACCATTAATTTTTGCTTTTACATCACGTTCAAGTGCAGGTACTTTACCTATTAATATTAATACGCAAACAACTAAGCTAGGCGTTTCGGAAGGTATTGCAAATTTCTCTGGTTCGTTCGGTTTGTCCATCGGGCAAAATGGATGTGCAGGCGTATATCCAGCAATGCTAGCATTTATGATTGCACCATCACAAGGGATTAATCCTTTAGATCCTATGTTTATCCTTACTGTAGTTGCAGTAGTAGCAATTAGCTCATTTGGAGTTGCAGGAGTTGGTGGCGGAGCAACATTTGCCGCAATTCTAGTACTCTCTGCTTTAAACTTACCAGTTGCTTTAGCGGGCTTACTTGTTTCTGTAGAACCATTAATCGATATGGGTCGTACAGCTGTAAACGTAAGTGGATCTATGACTGCTGGTGTCGCGACGGCGAAAATCACTGGAGAATTAGACAAAGACATTTACAATGCTCCACTAGAAACACAAACAGTAGAAGCATAATAATAAATCAGAAAAGATGTCTTTGATGAGTCCACTGAAAAACGAACGTTTTTAAAATAGTAAATTCTTTTTAAACAAAGATCCGGCACTTCTTGTTCAAGTTTGAACAGGAAATGCCGGATTTCTTTGTTTATTTCTCCTCTTTTTCGATCAGTAATTTCAAAATCCGTTTCAGATTAACGGCGAATATCGTTGTGGCACCTCGTATTTCCATGCCAAATAAACCCGCTGAGGATTCACTTTGTTGATGGAGCGGTAGGCGGCGACTCCGGCGGGATGAGTGAGACAGATAAGCCATCACAAATGACGCGTAGCGGCAGTGATGGTTTATCGCTCACCCCGCGGAAAGCGTCCGCCTATAGCGGAAATCAACTATATGTTCGTATTTTAATGCCCCCGACACGGGCATCTGGATTTGTTAATAGCTAAATTGCATTTCGTAATCTTCAAGAACACGCTAAGAAATGATGAATAGACTTTTTCAGTGTCCTTACACTTTTCTCATGTGACTACCACTTAATTACAATGATCAAACTATACCCATCTATCCAATCTACATATTCCCTAGTATGTCTACATAAAATTTATATGTATTTTTACAAAATTTAGATACTAGTTTGATATAATGGAACTGAATTATTAACCAAATTTAGACAAAGTTCCCTACTTTTATAAGTGGTGTGATGAGTGAGTATTTGTAGGCAATTTAATAGATAAAGGAGATAGGACAATGCTACAAGCAATCAATCTTCATAAAAAATTTAAGACAAAAGAAGTGGTGCGACAAATTAACATACAATTAGATGCGGGGGAATCGGTAGGATTACTTGGACCTAATGGGGCTGGCAAATCAACAACTATTTCAATGCTCTCTTCATTAGTTGTGCCGACGAGTGGGGAAGTATTGTGGAATACAGTATCTATCAATAAAAAACCAGAGGCGCTTCGTAAAACGCTTGGTGTGGTGCCCCAAGAAATTGCCTTATATCCAGAGCTTTCTGCGCAAGAAAACTTAGCTTTTTTTGGCCGAATTTATGGGCTTAAAGGACAATTATTATTAGAACGAATAGAAGAAATATTGATGAAGATTGGGTTATCTGATCGAAAAAAAGATATTGTGAAAACTTTTTCTGGAGGAATGAAACGTCGTTTAAACATAGGAGCTGCTCTTTTGCATAAACCATCCATCCTAATCATGGATGAACCGACTGTAGGAATCGACCCACAATCTAGAGCGTATATTTTAGATACTGTCAAACAGCTAGTGGAAGAAGGGATGACCTTATTGTATACAAGCCATTACATGGAGGAAGTCGAGCTTCTCTGCGACAAAATTTACATTATGGATCAAGGGGAGATTATCGCATTTGGAACAAAAGAAGAGCTAAAATCTCTTGTTTCAGACAATCAAACAATCGAATTAAAAGGGCATCAACTGACAGCTGAATTTGAAAGAGAACTGGTGAGTCATTTTCCTACAGCAAGTGTTCGAAAAGAAGAAGAAATACTTTTGCTATCGATGCCTAAAAACGAAGAGCCGCTTGCTACTATTTTTGCTATTGCTGCTGAAAACGACGTAAATATTACATCAGCAATTGTGAAAGTCCCTTCTCTCGAAGATGTATTTCTACATTTAACTGGAAGAGCTCTGAGAGACTAGGGGGATGACAATGCTACTTACTTTAATTGGTAAACAAATGAAAATGCTCTTGCGTAACAAACAACCACTCATTATTTTATTAGTTATGCCTGTGGTACTAATTACAATTCTTTCCACTGCGCTTGCAGGCGTTATGAATAGCGGAGGAGAGCCTGCTATTCAAGCAAAACTAGTTATCATAGATGAATCTAACTGGCAACAGGAAGAGGCCTCTATCTCAAGCTTCCTGAAAGAACAGGGAATTAGTGGACCTGCTTTAAACGCTTTTAAAAACAATGATCCAATTTATATTCTAGAAAACTCTATATTGGCTTCAAAGGATGTAAATAAATATATCACGTTAGAGAAGCAGCCAGCTAGTGAACTCGAAAGCATTCGGAAAGAGAAAGACATCGATGGAATTTTAGTGGTTCCAGCTGACTTTCGATTGAATTATATAAAAGCAGCTTATTTTGATGACAATCAATCACCTAATATTGATTTATTTTTAAGCCAAGAAAATGAAATTAGGGCTTCCATAATTCAGTCTATAATCGATCAGTGGCAAAATGGTTTTTCGAAGTCCCTTGCACTTGCAAAAGCCGGAATTTCCCCAGATGAAGTTATGCAAAGTAATCAGCATGTTGAAAAAATAGAACAGATTCTAGAAGAAGGGGAACGAAAAATTCCTGCTTCCATTTATTACACAGTAGGAATGCTTGTTATGTTTGCCCTTTATATACCGTCTTTTTTATCAGGCTTTGCATTGCAGGAAGTGCAGTGGAAAGTATATGATCGAATACTTTTAGCAGGTGTGTCGGCTACTAAGTATGCTCTTTCTATTTTTGCTACAGGAACACTTGTAGCGATTATGCAGCAGATCATTATTCTGCTCTTCGGTAAATTTGTGCTAAGAATCGACTGGATGGGTTTAGAAGCAATGGCTATTATTGTTTTAAGTTATAGTCTATTTATAGGGGGGCTTGCAGCATTATTAACAACCCTTCAATTTAGAACAAAATCAGATGGAGCAGCAAATATATTTAATGGTTTAGTTGTATCAGTTTTCTCTTTTCTAGGAGGATCGTTTTTCAATATTGGAGATGTATCTAGCTTACTAGCCAATATCGGGAATTTCACACCGAATGGTGCGGCAATGACAGCTATTTTATTCATTCAAAAAGGTCAACGATTAGATGTAATTTGGCCTTATATGACCGCTTTGTATGTAGCGCTTATTCTTTGCGTACTGCTTGCTATTGTTTTATTTCCGAAAAGAGGGGTGACATCATGAAGGGAATATGGTTGGCAAGACTCCAAAACTTGAAGAGAAAGCCTCTCGTTCTTATTACGATGACAGTCATGACAGTTATTTTTGCTTATATACTAAGTGGTTCTGTTGGTAGTAAATTACCGTTATTAGTTGCCACTGACGATACGAACACGAGTCAGGAAATTCTAAAAAGCCTACAGAACGAAGAGGATTATATAGTAACCATTTTAACTGAAAAAGAGCTTCAAAAAGTAATGAAGGAAAAGCGAGACACCATCGGGATATTGCTTCAAGAAAAATCGTATTCGGTTTTATCGGATACAGAATCAGATACAGTAAGAATGCTATCACTAAAAATCGAATCAATGTATAGTGAGCTTGCATTTCGCGACCAAGTATATGCTGCAGGTGGTGAAAGTAAGTGGGAAGAAGTAGAAAAAAGGATAAGGGAAGAACAAGCTTTCCAACTAACAAAATCCGCTATGGATGAGTCAAAAGTTTTCCGATACGATGGTGCATTGCAAAGCTTATTTGGATTTATGCTCTACTTTGTTTTTTATACGATCTCTATTAATGTACAATTTATATTAGAAGATAAGCGAACTGGAATTTGGAATCGATTAAAACTCGCTTCTATTAGAAGATTCCAATTGTATTTTGGTCATCTATCGTTTAGTTATATGATTGGATTTGTACAGATGCTTTTAGTCATTTTAGTATTTCGATTCATAGTAGGGACGAATATGTACGGAGGATTTTGGAAAGTAGTAGCGATTTGTAGTTTCTATGTTTTACTTGTGATGACATTCTCCTTATTTATCATCTCGCTGGTTAAAACAGTGAGTCAGAGTAGTGTAATTATTTCATTACTCGCAGTAGCTTTTGCAATGATTGGTGGAGCATATTGGCCACTTGAAATCGTACAGTCAGATAGCTTGCTAGCAATGAGGTGGATATCACCTATCTATTATGGCATGGAAGCTTTAAAGAGAGTGACCATTTATGGGGAAACCTTAGGAAATGTCTCTATGTATTTAAAGTTGATGTTACTTCTAGCAATTTTACTGATAGCGATTGGGATTACTTTATTAGAAAAAAGAACAGAGCGGTATCATTCAAGTGAGTAGATGGGGGAGACAAGGGTGTATTGGTGTAAAATTGCGCGTACGGAAAAAGAGTTTGAAGCGATTGCTAGATTAAATTACCAAACGTTTGTGGAAGAGATTCCGCAGCACGAACCGGATCCAAGTGGAATGCGGGTAGATGCTTTCCATCATGAAAATGTGTATGTCATTGTATTAAAGGACCAGGAGCTTGCCGGAATGATTGCGTTTCGAGCTGCACGCCCCTTTTCCTTAGACCGAAAACTTGGGCCAGTAGAGGAGTTACTTCCTGAAGATGCGCTGAAGGGACTGTTGTGTGAAGTTCGATTAATGGCAGTTGATAAAGAACATCGAAATGGACGAGTATTTTATTATTTAGCACGAGCATTGTCTGATTATGCGTACGAAAATGGATACGGAGCGGCCGTTATATCTGGAACGGTTCGGGAACAAAAATTATATAACCAGCTCGGTTTTGAGCCATTTGCAGAAACAGTTGGAACAGGTGATGCTCTTTTTGTGCCGATGGTACTTACAAGAGAACGATTTGAACATTCCGTTGCGGCCCGTTTCAAGCAAAAAAGATATTCGTTTTATCCTGGGCCTGTACATCAATCTAAACCTATACAGCAAGCATTTTTAGAAAAACCAATATCTCACCGTTCGCATGAGTTTAAAGTGATGCTAGAGCGAGTGAAGACCCGACTTTTGACGATGAGTGGTGCAGCATATGTACACCTGTTAGTAGGAAGTGGAACGCTCGCCAATGAAGCGATGATTGCTCAGTTACATGTGCTCGGTGAAAAGGGACTAATTCTTACAAATGGAGCTTTTGGAGAACGTTTGGAAAAACAAGCGAAAAGATGGAAGCTTTCATATGATGTAGAAGCATATGAGTGGGGAGTTTCTTTTGACTTAGGATCTATTGAAAAAAAACTTGCAACAGGAAATTATAGTTGGTTGCTCATGACGCATGGCGAAACGTCTACAGGGATGCTAAATGATTTAAATAAGCTAGTAGAAATATGTAATCGGTATAATGTATTAGTCTGTGCAGATTGTGTGAGCTCTTTTGGGGCACTTCCTTTTCACATGGATGGGGTGTATTTAGCTACTGGAGTTAGTGGAAAAGCAATTGGCACAATGAGTGGATTAGCGTTTGTGTTTTCCAATACAGAGATAATGGCTAGTGAGAGGATTCCAACTTATTTAGATATCGGGTTATCTTCGAATAATACGGTGCCTTTTACAGTGCCATCTCCATTTGTACAAAGTTTAGAAAATGCACTGATGGCATATGATAGGGGAGTTAGGTACGACCTTTTACATAATCGGATGAAATTTATCGAAGAAGAAGTGGAAAAACATCCAATACAATTACTAGCAAATCATCCTTACCCGATGATTTTTACGTGGAAGGAAAAGAGCTTTCCGCAATTAGCGGAAGATGCGCGTATGTCGGGATTTGATCTTCATTATAAAAGTGATTATTTGCTAGAAAAAAACTTACTGCAAATTTCTTGTATTCAACCAGATTTCGAGGATGCTTGGACCAAGTTTATGAGTTGGTTTGAAAATTATCGCTCTTATCATAACGAATAATCGAACGGGTCAGAATGTGACCGGATAAAAATAATAGAACTGCATAGCAGAAAAGGCCGTATCCAAGTCGATTTTGACTTAGACTACAGGCCTTTTTCTATGCAAATCTCTCAAAAAATCCTTCTTCCGGATATCTCTTGCGCATATTGCGTAAATAAACGAGAAAAGATATTTCTACAATTAGGTAAAGAATGATAAGTAAAATAGATACTGGTAGCATTACTTCCATTGTCACATTCATTAAAAAGGATTGGATGAATAAAGAACTTAGTGTAACCGTCATATACCAATAAAACATTCGGTTCGTGGATAATAATGCACTATTGGAAGGAAGCATCTTTGAAATCTTTCGAAGTAATTCGAATAAGAAATAAACAAGAATCACTTTTAGCAAACTAAGAAGTGTTGGGTAGTATGCTAGCCAACTAATTTGTTGAATAACTTGATCACTCAAGAAGAAATTAGGTAGGGAAACGACTACTAAAATAATCGAAAGTACTTTCAATCTTTCATAGGATTGGGATGATAAAGTGGCGATTTGTTTAATGCCATTGTAAATGAAAATATAGCCAATAAAGTCCGGGAACAGGTCAACGATTATATGAATTTTAATAAATACTAAAAGGAAACCAATGAATAGTTGTTTATATCCATTTCTCATTTCTCCTCACCTCTCGCTTTCTTCACGATGGTGTTCACTTGATTTTGTGTAAGAGTTGGATCAACTTGTACGTAGATTCCATAGGAAGATTGTTGTCCGTTTATTTTTTTTCCGATCCAATTGTGCGTTGCTTCAATGTATTTTACATCTTCCACGTTATCTTTTAATTTATAAATTAGCCCTACTTTATCTCCCTCTTCTATTTGAAGTGGCCAATTGATCTCTATATCAAGGGGAGCATCGATATCTTCCCAATCAGTTTTCAATATTTTTTTTACATCTACAAAATTAGCACTCTTACTTTTGAGTAGCATTACTTTTAAATCCATATTTTCTCGAATGACCTCTGGCAGCTCAATCGGTTCCATGTTTGCGGACTCGACTACTTCAAGTAAACTACCTTGAATACCTGCATTGCTAGAAAAGCTACTAGCGTGAGAAAAAATAGATTGATCATCTTTATAAAATGTGAAATTTAACTTATCAACTTTTAGAGGAATCACTTGCCCGTTTGTAAATCGTGCAAGAACGTTGTCTGTTTGAATACTTTCATGCAGGCGTTTTATATCATCTTCACTCAATGTGAAAAGTGCTTCCTTTAGAAAATGATGTGTAAATTCTTGCTTATATGATTGGGCGGAAGGTTCTCCAAACCATGGGAAATAGTTTCGCTCATTCGAGTAAGTGTATCCATCAACTAGTAGGCTATCTAATTCCACTACTTCGTTTTTATTCGTTATATAAAGCAAGGTGAAAATCGTATTCTCCGATGAAGGCACATCTATATACGTATTTAAAATAACTGGCTCTTTTAACTGCTTAGATTCAAAGTAGATGGTATTTCCAATCCAACTTATAAAAATGATGCTAATAACTCCCCAAAACCAATTCTTCTTCAATGATTAACCCCTCTCTTTTAATTGGATAATCCTGTAGAAACGAAATCAATTAATCAATAGATAAATTAGATTGTACCTTTTCATAGGTTTCTTGGATAAACGTTTTATACGGGGTATCTGGCATGACATTTATATGGTTTAAAGCTGTTGTTGCTGCATCTAGTGCTTTTTCTTTTTGATTCATTTCCAAGTAACATAATGCAATATATGCATCCTTTCCATAGAAAATCGATAAATCAATTGGGTGATGAAGAATATCGGGAATCACAACATCATCTAGTTTGGCAATTGCTTCTTCATATTTTTGTAAACCAAATAAGGTTTTCCCTCTTTCTAGAAGAAAGAAGGGTACAAATAGTTTTTTGTTAATATCTTGCAGGGAGAATGTTTGGTATAAATAATCTGCTTCGATATACATTTTTTTAAAGGAATTCAAGTAGTGAATTTCGGCAAAATGAATGAAAATTTTCGAATCTTCGTCATCTGCAAATTCACTATATGCAAGAAGTTTTTGTAAATAATGATTCATTTTTTCCTCATCCTCAGCCATCATCGCTTGAACAGCAGCTAATCTATATAAGTTATCTACTTGCTTAAATATTTTATTTTTATTTGAATACTCAATCGCTTTTTCCATTAAACGAATAGCGTCTTCATATTTGCCAACAGCAAAATATAATACAGCTTCTAAGTAGTCATAGTCTAATCGGGAGAGGGGGTCGATCCATAATGGGTTTGCTTCCAGTTTTGCACGTTCCGAAAGGAGGATATCTAGCGCTTCCTGATAGTTGTGATTAGTAAAAGGAATGACCGCAAGTACCGTTCCTATTTCTCCACGTTTCGCTGTCAAATTTAATTGTTCATACATTGTTGCAACACGTTTTAGGATAGTTTCAGATTCTTGTTGGTTATAACGTGATAAACATCTACTGTATAACTCGAGTAAACGTGCAGCCTCGTATCCTTGTGTAAGCTTTGGCACATAAGGCTCTACTAGATGAATTAATTGTTGGTGCTCATCTGTTAAGTCATCATATTTCGTATTAAAAAGTATTTCTGCTTTTTCCAAAACCTCTCTTAATTCATGACCACTGACCTCTTCTAAAAGCTCTCTTACTTCTACACTCAATTGATCTGCTATATAATTCAAGCTTTCCATGGAAGGATTCGCTTTATTATTTTCAATTAAGCTGAGCATGCCCTTTGTAAGTTCTGTTCCAGCAAGGGTTTCTAACGTCATTTTCTGTTGTTTTCTAAGTTTGCGTATACGTTCGCCCAATGTTGGCATTTTCTTCACCTCATTTAATTAGTTTAATTATATTAAACTTTTTGTTGAAATGAAAGGAATAATATGGTATTATTTGTTTAATTAAATTAAACATTTCAAAGGGGAAATGAAAATGGAAGAAGTGTTCAAGCTTAAAAGGGCCACTTATCATTTGTGGACATTCACAATAAGCAAGCTCGTATCAAGTTTTGGGGCGCAAGTATATTCATTTGCAATTAGTTTTTATATTTTACAATTGACTGGGTCAGCAACTAGCTTCGCAGCAAATTTAATATGTAGTATCCTACCAAGAACTTTAGTTGCACCTTTTGCTGGGTATGCTGCGGATAAATACTCAAGAAAGATGATCGTTATTGTGGCACAAATTGCTACAACAATAGCGATAGGGGGACTGCTCATTGTAAGTTTAACGGCAGGATTATCGCTAGCAGCAATTTACACGACAACTGTCATCTTATCATTAACGTCTTTATTTTCTGGGGTAACGTTTAGTTCGTCTATCACTGGACTTGTAGATGAGACAAGAATTCAAAAAGCGATGTCATTAAACCAAATGTCTATTTCGTTTGCAGCAATCGGAAGTCCAGCAGTAGGTGGGTTGTTGTACGGTACCGTTCCAATGCCTGTGTTTCTTATTATGTACCTAGTGGCATCGATCATAGCGGTTATTTTAGAATCCACGATGAACTTTAATTTATTTGCGAAACGAAAAGAGATAGTAGAAGGGGAAGAAAAGGAGCCAATGCTTCAGAGTATGAAAGCAGGTTTCAACTATGCAATGAAACAACCACTTTTAAAAATTTTGATCGTCATTTCGCTTCTTATTAATTTCCTTTTTGGTGCATTCCAAGTAGGATATTCCTTTATATTAATTGAAAAATTAAAAATAGGCGCACAGCATTTTGGATTTACAGAAGGTGCATTCGCAATAGGAATGTTACTCCTGTCGATTTATTTTTCAGCTCGTAAAGAGCTTAAATATCCTTTTTTAGTTTCAAAATGGAGTATTGTTACCCTAGGGGTGATCATGGGGTCTATAGCTCTACCGTTAATAATTAATATGTCCTATGTTGTTACAGTAGGTTTTTATATTTTATTGATGTTTATTTTTGGAGCATCGATGATCGTTACAAATACGCCACTGCAAGTAATGATGCAAAAAATGATTGAAGATGATTATAAAGGCCGGGTACTTTCCATTTTAGAAACCGGTGCTATGGCATTGATGCCTGTTGGAATGGTATTGTTCGGATATTTATATGATGTTTTACCAGCGCAGATTATATTAATTGTGTCTAGCGTTTTATTAATCGGTGTTATGTTAATAATGGCGAGACCATCCGTAGTAAGATCTGCCCATCCAGAATTAGCAAAAGTAACTCCTCAACTTGAAATAAAATAGGAAAAATGCCAAGGAGACTATTAGTGAGGTCTTCTTGGCATTTGTTTTATGTTATGTCGTTAAATCATCAATCTCACGCGGCATCTTTCAAAGACTTCGTGGATTTGCGGTAGGCGAAAATCAATCCAATTGAAAGAACTGCTAGGACACCAGATAGTACATAAATATTATCTGGTTGTTTTGTAAACAACCATGCAAATAATAGTGGACCAATGATCCGGCCTAAATTATCCATCGAATACGTCATTCCAGCGGCAGTTCCATATCTTCCGCCAGATTCCTTCGAAGTAAGCGAAACAATCGTTGTTCTAGCAAGCGCATTACCCGCAGTGAATACACATAATGATAATCCCGCCCAGAAAATACTATTCGTAAATACTGTTAGGAATAGTCCGATAGCAGTAATGATTTGTGCGTACATTAGCCAAGTTGTCTCGGTACCATTTTTAATACGTCGCACAACTCCACCTTGAATGGCAGCGTCTACAAATCCACTAAACATGAATAGATAGCCTATTTGTAAAGGAGTAATTTCGACTCTCTCGATTTGAAACAGTTGGAATGTTGCTTCTAAACCAGCAAGTAAAAAAGTCACCATGAATGAAAACAGGAACAAGTATTTAATACGGTATGACCAAAGACTTGCCGCACCTTTTGGAAGAAGTGCGCGTTTATTCGCTTCACCGGAACGTTGTGGTTCTTTTAAGATGATTAATGCGTATACAAAAATTACTAACAATAAAAGGGCAGAAACTGTGAATGGAAGAGATAGGCTAACATGCCCTAGGACACCACCGATAGCAGGTCCGAAGATAAAGCCTAAACCAATGGACATCCCAAGGAATCCCATATACTTATTGCGATTTTCTTCATCTGATAAATCTGCTGCAAACCCAGTAACAGCTGCGTAAAGGGCACCAGAGAATAGCCCCCCAACTACTCGGGACAAGTAAAGCATAAATAACGAATCAACGAAGAGTGAAAATAGCCAGAAGCTTAAACTAAACCCAACTAGTCCAACTAAAATAAGTGTTTTTCTTCCAATTCGATCGGATAGCATTCCCCAAAGTGGGGCAGTAAAAAAAGATGCTAGTGAGTAAACCGTTAATAAACCGCCAACATGAATTTCATTGTAATTTTGCTGCAAAATAACCTCAGGTAACACTGGAATTATGATCCCGAAACCAAGGTAAACTAAAAATTGAATGGACATTAAAATGAAAATGGTCTTTTTCATGCATAACCCCGCTTTCTGCAAATCTTCTATTCTATATTACACGTTTCTGTTTAGTTTAACACGTTGTAATCGCTAATTGTAAAAGACAGTATGTACTCATAGCAAATATTTTCATTTATTAAATTGGCGTAAGCAACAAACTACCGCTCGAACGTGACAAAAGGAGCATCCCATTAATAAAAAAGGGATAGCTCCTATGTTTAATAATGTCTTGGTTCGGATATGCTTTCCATAGCGTTTGAAATTTCCTGGACATGTGGGAAGGGGAATGCTAAATCAGCTAAAGATACAAAGCCTACAAGCGCACCATTTTCGACCACGGGCAGTCGTCGAACTTGATTGCGTCCCATTACGGTGGCAGCCTCGATTGTAGATTCATTAGGGGAAACGGAAATAACCGATTTGGTCATTACATCTTCTACTTTACTTTTGACGTCCTTTGCAACGGACCTTATGACAATATCTCGATCTGTAATCATTCCCACTAATTTTTTATTACTCACGACGGGCAAGCAACCAATATCAAGTGTTCGCATTTGATCCGCAACTTCACTTACATAATCTTGTGGATTGCAGGTAACAACTTCTTTACTCATCACATCTTTTACATTCAATGAAATCACTCCTTTAGGAGGTAGCTTGGTTTACATTTGCTTAAAATATGTAACACAATTGAAAGGTTTAAAAGTGTGAGTAAGTGGTATAATAGGATAGAAAAAATAAAAAAATAAGAAACTTTTTTTAATATAAATCGTATTAATAATTGGGAAGGACGAGGTGGAAAGAATGGCTAAGGAAGTTGATTTAAAGAAAATTGTAAGTAATCTAGCAAAACTTGGTGTGACTGTTACAATGACAAAATCGAGACTTGACATGCTTAAAGCGTTAGCACCACCAGCACAAAGTCCTCACGTGCAAAGTTAAAAAAGGGAGACTGGAAGAATTCGTTTAAAACGAACCTTCCAGTCTCCTTTTTTTAAGAATAAGAAAGTATATAATTTTCCGTTCCAGGCGGACGTCCTCTGAAGCTTATGAGTTGGAAAGCATCTTTTCACTCATTATCCAAATACACCTTAACCTTATTCGTACTGTTGAAGGAGGGCGACGGACAGACAAACGCCATAAGATTACCGAGAAAAGAGAGGCTGGTCGTGACGTCAGTCACGACCAGCCTCTCTTAAAAAGCAATCGGTAACGATATAGCAATAAGTCTGTCCAAAGATCTCCGAAAACGATACAAAACAGGTTTTGTACTTAGAGGGCTGTTACGCTTTTCTTATGTCAGATAGGAAAGTTTCAGCTTCCCTATCTAATATCTGTTTAGCTTAATCATCTTCATTTTTAGCAAACATATACGTTTTATGATGGAACTTCATGCTAAATACTAATCCGATTGCAAGCATATTCCCCATGAGCGAACTACCGCCATAGCTAATAAATGGAAGTGGAATCCCTGTGATTGGTAGTAACTGAATCGTCATTCCAATGTTTTCGAATACATGGAATGTAATCATAGCAATTATTCCTGCACATACATACGTACTATACGCATCTTTTAACTGAAGTGTAATTTTTGTTAAATGAAAAATAAGTAAAAAGAAAATACTTATGACAATACTTGCTCCTACAAATCCATATTCTTCACCAATAACAGCGAAAATAAAATCCGTATGGTTTTCAGGAACATATACTTCCCGGCCGCCATAGCCTTTCCCAAAAATCTCTCCAGAACCAATAGCGTTCAAGGAGGTAATTAAATGCAGTCCTTCATCTGAAGCATAGGAATAGGGATCTAGCCAAGAGTAAATGCGGGCAAACTGATAAGGATCAAATCCGAATTTATCCTGCAAAAAATCTTGCATATAAAGAGCCATCCATAATAGTAGTGCTCCTAGACCTGCTCCTCCCAAAAATACCGGGAGAATTATTTTCCATGTAATACCGGCTACAATTACTAATGCAGCTGTTATTGCAAGAAACACTAAGGAAGTACCGAGGTCTGGCTGAGTTAAGATAAACGCTAAAGGAATAATTAATGTGATACCAATTTTACCCAGTAATATAAAATCAGTTTTCAATGTTTTCATTAAGTACGTTTCGTTGTGCTTTGTTATTAATCGAGCAAGTCCTAAAATATAGAACGTCTTCATAAACTCTGCGGGCTGAATATCTCCGATAGGTAAATGAAACCAACTTTTTGCACCATTTCGTGGTTCTACTAAAGCTAAACTTTCAGGCAGGATAAAAAGGATAGCAAGAAGCAGTACGCCTGCCCCGTAAATAAACCAGGACATCTTCTTATATTGTTCTGGCTCAAAAATCATAACAAACCCAATAATGACGGTTCCAACTATATACCAAAAAAGTTGTCTTGGAATAAAGTTTGTAGCATATTGACCAGATGTTTGCGCGGAAGAAATCGCCAACAAACTAATGATAAGAAATAATAATATGATAAAAGCGAGGGTCCAATCAAATCGATCGGCAAAGCTTTTTTTATTTTCCATGAGAGTCACCTATATTTCTTTCAAATTTCACCTTTCTTATTATAGCTTAAAAGATTGTTTTTTGCTTGTCGGTTATTAAAGACGTTATTAGAAAAACAGATGTTTCATTAGAAGAAATTATGCTAATATATAACATACGATGAAGGAGTGAATTCAGTGGCAAAAAAAGAGAAAGACATAGAAGAATATTTGACTCATTTATATGTCCATGTAAATGAGGTAGAGCATTTTGCTTTGTTTAGTGGTATCTCAGTTCAACGGTTTATAAGGTATTTCTCTGACCTGTCATCTCTTTTATTGCTGAAACATCGATATGAAGATGCGTCTTTTAATATGCATACACAGTTAGAATTCATAGTGCCAGAAGAATA
Source organism: Psychrobacillus sp. FSL H8-0483 (assembly GCF_038637725.1). NCBI lineage: Bacteria > Bacillati > Bacillota > Bacilli > Caryophanales > Bacillaceae > Psychrobacillus > Psychrobacillus sp. FSL H8-0483. Next base: position 3,709,051 of record NZ_CP152052.1, on the reverse strand, counting down.
CAATCGTTTCTTAAAGGATTTTGCAGAAAGACCGACAGCCTTATGCTTCTTAGATTTCTCGGATGAACGTAAATTAAATGTGCTTTCGCCACAGGAACAAGCAGAGCTCTTATACATAGCCCATAAAAAAGAAGCTTTTCGTTCACCTTTTTATCATCATCTGCAAAACAGATTTGTCTATTTAACAGATGAAGGGGAGCAAATAACAAAAATCTATTTCCGAGATAGAGATGATTTTAATAATTTGGTGGCTAGTATATTTAATCAGCAAATAAGTGACAAAACAAAATCTACAGCTTTTTGGCGTAAAAAGAACAATATTGTCTTGCCAGAGTTATCTTCGCAAAAAGTAGAGACATATGCTGATTGCTTTGAAGATGGCGTGCTAATGTCCTTATTTAAATTAGGGAAAACAAATTATGGAATTGAAATTCGAAGCTTACCCGAGAATATATTTCCAGACGAAGTGCTAAGTGATTTAAAACATCATTTAGATAAGCAGGCAGATTTTTTAATAGAAATTTAAAAAGACGCTTTTGCTACGTTCAGTTGCAAAAGCGTTTATTATGTGGTTGAGGTGATAGAAATGGCTTGGATTTTACTAATACTTGCAGGAATGACGGAAATAGTATGGGCGATAGGATTAAAGGAAGCAAATGCTTTTACGGAGCTTCTTCCATCTATTGTAACAATTATCTTTTTAGTCATTAGTTTTTTCTTTTTTGCACAAGCGATGAAGACGATTCCTATTGGAACAGCATATGCTATATTTACCGGGATTGGCGCAGCAGGAACTGCGATAGTTGGTATTCTGTGGTTTAACGAAACGATAAGCTTCGGTAAAATATTCTTTTTATGTTTATTACTCTTTGGCATCATTGGACTGAAGTTAGTGGACGATGAACAGGAGGAAGAATAATGGAATGGCTCATTTTAGTTGTTGCAGGTTTGTGTGAGGTAGCATTCGTGGTGAATATGAAGCTATCCGAAGGATTTAAAAAGTTGAAATACACGATTTTTACGATTATTTCTGCTAGTTTAAGCTTTTTCTTATTGTCCATAGCACTAAAAGATATTCCGGTTGGTACTGGATATGCGGTATGGACAGGAATTGGAGCAGCAGGCAGTGTGCTACTCGGCATGTACTTTTTTCAGGAGAAAAAGAGTCTGAAGAAAATCTTCTATTTAAGCTGCATTATTTTCGGAGTAGTCGGCCTAAAATTATTCGGTTAATTTTAGACTGTTGAAAAATGTAGTATTTAGTCTGAAGTAACAGCTTGGAATTTTGAGTTATTATTCAACTAATGACATGGTCCGTGATAAACTAGTACTATCCAAAACATGGAGGTTATTGAACAAATGAAAATTAAATTAGGTTTATTATATGGTGGAAAATCTGCAGAGCACGAAGTGTCTTTATTGACAGCGAGAGCAGTTACACAAGCGATTAACTTTGATAAATATGAAGTCTACCCAATCTTTATCACGAAAACAGGCGAGTGGAGAAAAGGGAATGTCCTAGCAGGTCCTGCAAAAACAGTGGAATCATTGAAAATAGGGAATGAAACAAGCAAGCCAAATACGATAACGAGCTTCTTGCCAATAGAAGGAGATAAAGCTTCGCATCTGGATGTTATTTTCCCTTTACTTCATGGTCCTAATGGAGAAGATGGAACCGTGCAAGGGCTACTAGAAGTATTGAACATACCGTATGTTGGGAATGGCGTTTTGGCATCTGCTGCTGGAATGGATAAAGTGGTCATGAAGCAATTATTCGCGCAAGCAGGCTTATCGCAAGTTCCTTATATGTATTTCATTCGAAATGAGTGGAAAAAAAATCAAGCAGCCTTGGTCGATAAAATGCAAGAAAACTTGAAATGGCCTTTATTTGTGAAACCTGCAAATTTAGGATCTAGTGTAGGTATTACGAAAGCTGCAAACCGAGAAGAACTAATCAGAGCAGTGGAGTTTGCTTTTAAATATGACCGTAAAATCATTGTGGAGCAAGGCATTGTTGCGCGTGAACTAGAAATGAGTGTTCTTGGAAATGATTCACCGAGATGTTCAGTGGCGGGTGAAGTATTGCCGACAAAAGATTTCTATGATTACGAAGCAAAATATGAGGATGGTACAACGAACTATGCTATTCCAGCTGTTGTTTCTAACGAGTTATTGAAAAAGATGGAAGACGCTGCAATTCGTGCGTTTAAAGTTTTAGATTGTTCTGGGCTTGTTCGTGCTGACTTCTTTGTTACGGACAATGAACAGGTAATTATCAATGAAGTGAATACGATGCCAGGATTCACGCCGATTAGCATGTATCCAAAACTTTGGATGGAATCAGGTTTGTCTTATTCAGAACTAATTGAAGAACTGATTACTCTAGCGATCGAACGCTACGAGGAAAAACAACAGCTTGAGCATTCAAAGGATGGAGAGTGACCAAGTTGAAAAAAAAATTATCAGTAATAGCTAACTGGTTACAACTAGAGCAATTACTTGAACATAATCCCCTTGTAACAGGAGTATCGATTAATACGAGAACATTGCAGCCTGGAGATCTATTTATTCCTTTTCGTGGGGAAAGTGTAAATGGACATCAATTCGTACAGGATGCTTTTGAAAAAGGAGCAGCGGCTTCTTTATGGTTAAAGGATGAACCGAATCCTCCAAAGGACGTTCCGCTTTTATTTGTGGAGAGTGGGGAAAAAGCACTTCAGCAAATGGCGGCCGTATATCGTGCGGAGTTACAGACTGTTTTTATCGGTATAACCGGCTCTAACGGGAAAACATCTACAAAAGATTTAGTTGCAGGTATGCTTTCTCCGTATTTCCGAGTGAAAAAGACAGAGGGTAACTTTAATAATGAATTAGGATTACCTTTAACGATTTTATCGCTGGAAGAAGATACGGAGTTTGCAGTGCTAGAAATGGGTATGAGTTCCTTTGGAGAAATTGAGTTTCTCTCGAATCTAGCGAAGCCCACATACGCAGTCATTACAAACATTGGAGAAGCACATATGCAGGATCTTGGTTCTCGAGAAGGTATTGCAAAAGCGAAATTTGAAATTATCTCCGGTCTTAATGAGCAAGGGCAACTCTTCTATGATGGGGATGAACCGCTACTTCGTCCGTTTATTGAAAGCGTTCCTTCTATTAAATCGAAATCTTTCGGTGCAAAGGAAGAGAACCATTTACGTATTAGGGAAGTTAGGTTTACGAAACAAGGTAGTGCGTTCCGTGTAGAAGGGGAACTGAACGAAGAAATGTCGATTCCAGTTCTTGGAGAGCATCAAGTGAAAAATACATTAGCGGCTTTATTAATTGGAAAAGAAGTTGGGTTAACTGCTGAACAAATGCGAGAAGCCTTAAAGCAAATTGTTTTAACAGATATGCGTATGCAGGTGATAGAAGCCCCTAATGGAGGAATCTTTATCAATGATGCTTATAATGCGGCACCAACTTCCATGAAAGCAGCCATTTCCTTTTTGGAGAAATCATCTATAAAGCAGGATAAGTGGCTAGTCCTTGGTGATATGCTGGAGCTCGGTGCTAACGAAAAGCAATACCATGAAGAGATGAGTGCATCTATTTCAAATGAGGTATTTTCCGGGGTTTGTTTATTCGGACCACGAATGAAATGGTTATATAACGAGTTAACAACGCAGTTTAACAAAGAACAGCTTTTATGGGTAGAAAATGATTATGACCAACTTATTTCCTTTTTAAATAATAAAATAAATGAACAGTCCATTGTTTTAGTAAAAGGCTCACGGGGAATGAAGCTAGAAAAAGTGATTGAGCCTTTTCAAAAATAACTAATCAGAATGGGGTAGTGACAACATGAAAACGGGAGTACTTTGTATTCATGGTTTTACTGGTGGACCATATGAATTGCAGCCACTTGTAGAATATTTGGAAGCAAATACAGACTGGCAAATTGTTGTCCCTACACTTCCTGGTCATGGAGAAACGTTGGAACTTAAAAGAGTAACAGCGGAAACCTGGATGATGGCTGCTGAGCAGGCTCTTCGCCAGCTGCAAAAAGAAGTGGATCGTGTATACGTGATTGGATTTTCAATGGGTGGAATTATTGCCATATATTTAGCGCTCCGCTATAAAATAGAGAAGCTGGTTTTATTAAGTGCTGCTGCAAAATATATTTATCCTACTCAATTACTTCAAGATGTTCGAGATATTGCAAAAGAAGCAATGACAGGAACACTAGAGGACAACACACTTTATCGATTGTATAGTGCAAAATTACGAAACACGCCTATTCATGCAGCAATTGAGTTTATGCGATTAGTTAGAATGGTTGAGCAGTATTATGGGCAAATAAATATTCCTGTCTGTCTAGTGCAAGGAAAGAAAGATGGAATTGTACCATTCACAACAGCCCCATATTTATTTGATCATATAAGTTCCGAAACAAAAAAACTTATTTATTCCGAAACAGGCAAGCATCACATTTGCTATAGTGATGACTGTAACGATTGGTTTCCTCAAATTTTGTCATTTTTAATAGAGGATGAAGAAATACAAGGAACTAATTAACTAATTATTATAACAGTTGCGTATTCGTTGCAACTCATTATAAGACATGGTATACTACGTTCAGAGCAATGGATACATTTTGTGTGAAGACTCTTCAGCTTTTTATTGAAGAGTACTTTTTTTTGAACATAACGGTTAGTTATTGTAGTAGGATATTTCCTCTAATTAACGAACCGCTCGGCAAAAGACCGGGCTTTCCCTTTATATAAGACCCCTCTGATCTAAAACCACAGAGAATTTTAAGTAACGGAAACGTTCCTCGTATAGGCTCGAATTTGCCGCAATTTCATCTGAAAATGTAACCATTTGTCAAAACAGAACAAAAAGGAGATTAAATTTTGACAAATTTTTCAGAATTAAATATTAGTGCTTCTACATTAAAATCCGTTCAACGTATGGGATTTGAAGAAGCAACACCAATCCAAGAAGGTACTATTACACATGCTATGAGTGGTCGCGATGTTATTGGTCAAGCACAAACTGGTACTGGTAAAACTGCCGCTTTCGGTATCCCGATGATTGAAAAAATAGATACAAAAAACCCGAATATCCAATCGTTAATTATCGCTCCAACTCGTGAACTTGCAATTCAAGTTTCAGAAGAGCTTTATAAATTAGGATATGACAAAAAGGTTCGTCTTTTATCTGTATATGGTGGTCAAGAAATTAGCCGTCAAATTCGTGCACTTAAAAACAAACCTCAAGTAATCGTTGGTACACCTGGTCGTATTCTTGACCACATCAACCGTCGTACGTTGAAACTTGATCAAGTCCAAACACTTATCTTAGACGAAGCAGATGAAATGCTTAACATGGGCTTCATCGAAGATATCAACACAATTTTAGAAAGCATTCCTGCTGAACGTCAAACATTATTGTTCTCAGCTACAATGCCAGGACCAATCCGTAAAATTGCTGATAAATTCATGAAAGATCCAGTTGAAGTAAAAATCAAGTCTAAAGAAATGACTGTTGAAAACATTGAACAGTTCTACGTAAAAGCTACTGAGCGTGAAAAATTTGATGTTCTTTCTAGAATCTTAAACGTTCACCAACCAGAGCTTGCAATTATTTTTGGTCGTACAAAACGTCGCGTAGACGAATTAGCACATGCTCTAAGCATTCGTGGTTACCTTGCAGAAGGAATCCATGGTGATTTAAGCCAAGCTAAACGTATGTCAGTATTAAAACAATTTAAATCAAATAAAATCGACATCCTTGTTGCAACAGATGTAGCGGCACGTGGATTAGATATTTCTGGCGTAACGCATGTTTACAACTTTGACATTCCACAAGATCCTGAAAGTTATGTTCACCGTATCGGTCGTACAGGACGCGCAGGGAAAAGTGGTATTGCTGTAACTTTCGTAACACCAAGAGAAATGGGTTACTTACGTATTGTAGAAGATACTACGAAAAAACGTATGACTGCTCTTACTCCACCAAGTTCAGATGAAGCATTGATCGGTCAACAACGTGTTGCAATTGATACTTTATCAGAAATCGTGAACAAAAATGATTTAGGTGATTACCGTACACTTGCTGCGGAAATGCTTGGAAAATTTGAAGCAGTAGACGTAATTGCTGCAGCTTTAAAATCATTAACAAAAGAGCCAAACGATACACCAATCTCTCTTTCTGAAGAACGCCCATTACCAGCTCGTAGAGAACGTAGCGGTGGAGGCGGACGCAGCGGTGGCGGTGGTTACAAAGGTAACCGTAGCGGCGGCGGCGGACGTAGTTCATCAAGTCGTGGAGGAAGCGATCGCGGATCATCTTCACGTTCAGGTGGCGGTTCTCGTCCAAGCGCTAGCGGCTCACGTCGTAGCAGTGGTCCACGTGACGGCTCTACACAACGTAGCACTAGAACTCGTTCAACACGTAGCGAAAACTAATAATACAATTCAAAGGATGAATCTTACATTTCGATGTGGGATTCATCCTTTTTTTATTGAATAGGCGCGGTTAAATTAGGCAGTTGTTTTTAGAAGCATGTATTTTGTGACGAAAATCCGTGAGACTCCTGCGGAAAAACGGGCTGCCAAGACCCCAGAGCGGGCTTGAGGAGGGCACTAAAAAACTCTATTACAGAATTTTGTTCTAATAAAATTCCTAATAAATATCCGCTTATTGGATTTAGCACGGCTCTGTTCGCTTTCCGTGGTCGAGCGCCGAGCCTCCTCCTACGCTCCGCTTCGTGCGGGGTCTCGGCTGTCTCGCTTTCCCACAGGAGTCTCACGCCGCCGTGCTAAATCCTATAGTAACCACTTTTTTCAGTGCCCTCGGGCTTGCTAGTGAGAAGGCTTGGAAGTTCGTCCGCGGAAAGCGAGCGGATTTTCGTCTATATCAGCACGATCGTTTAATAGAGCTATTGAAGAAAAGAAGGATGTAACCTTGAAGTTGGAAAAATCGATTATTGTGTAATCGGATGGTTAGAGCTAAATATCGGATGGTTCACTCGAAAAATCGGATGGTTAGAGCCAAATATCGGATGGTTCACTCAAAATATCGGATGGTTTCAAAAATAATCATACAAAATTGAAACATTTTGTCGTATATTACGTATACAATGAAAAGGGAAGAGGTGGTAAATTTGAGAATTGAACCAATGAATAGAATCTCGGAAAAAGGACTACGCGTATGGCGGATATATGGGAGTCTACAAACACTTATTGCATTACTACTTGGAATTGGTGTTGGTGCAATCAATTTCTTTATTGATAACTATATGTGGATATACATAGTAGATGGATTGGTAGTGCTACTCATAGGGTATTTACTCATTTTTTTATTTCCAAAAGTAAGATGGACACGTTGGAAATATGAAGTAAGAGATCAAGAAATTGAACTGCAGCATGGCTTATTTGTTGTGAAACGTACGCTAGTACCAATGGTTCGCGTGCAGCATGTCGACACAGAGCAAGGACCGATTTTAAGAAAGTATGATTTGGCATCTATTACGATTTCGACTGCTGCTACTAGTCATACAATTCCCGCACTTGTTACTGCTGAAGCAGATGAGCTCCGTGGGAGAATATCTGTACTAGCGAGGGTGGCGGAAGATGATGTCTAATGAAAAGTATAAGCTTCACCCTATTTCTGCACTCATTAATTTTATAAAAGTGTTAAAAGACATGATTGTCCCGCTGGTTGTTGTCGTAGCAGTAAATGGATTTGGTGGCAGTGCGGATTCTGATGGCTGGTCATCTTATATAACGTATAGTATCTATGGAGTCGTTCTAATCTTTTTACTTGTTAGTGGCATTATCAAATGGAAACGATTTCGATATTGGTTTGAGGAAGAAGAACTACGAATTGAGTATGGTCTATTCGTAAAGAAAAAGCGATATATTCCTTTTGAAAGAATTCAGAGCTTGAACTACACAGAAGGTATTTTCCATAGACCTTTTGGATTGGTGAAAGTAAAAGTGGAGACTGCTGGTGGTGGACCAACAAAAGAAGCAGATGCTGAGTTAACCGCAATTTCAAAATTAAAGGCCGATCAAATCAAAAAAGAAATGATGCAAGCAAAAAATAAGCAAACGAAAGAGCTAGAGGAAACAGTCGTAGTTCAAGAACTCATCAAAGAAGAAACAAGACCAATATTCCAAATGTCGATGAAAGACTTGTTTGTTTTAGCGAGTACTTCCGGTGGGATAGGGGTATTTTTCTCGGGTCTTGCCATTTTTGCCTCGCAATTTTCAAACATTATACCTTACGAATTGATATATGATGAAATAGTTGTTTTCATTCGATTTGGTGTACTGATGGTAGCGCTAGCGGTTTTCGCTGTATTGTTAGTTGCTTGGGTTGTGTCTGTAGTACTAACGCTTATTAACTACTATGAATTTACGATTCGAGTAGAAGATGATGAAATAATTTTAACTAGAGGACTATTAGAGAAAAAGAAAATTACGATACCACTTTCTCGAATTCAAGGAATACGAGTGGTCGAAAATCCATTGCGTCAGCTCACAGGTTATGCGACTGTAATTGTAGACAGTGCTGGTGGTTCGATGGCTGAGAAAGATGAAAAAATTCGATTGCTTCCATTAATTAAAAAAACGAAAATCAATTCAATATTGGTGCAAATATTCCCAGATCTACAATTTGAACCAAGCTTCAAAAAAGTGCCAAATAGATCGAGAAAATTTTTCTATCGATTAGATTTTATATGGATGATTCCTGTTGCCGCAGCAGTTAGCTACTTTTTCTATCCATTTGGATTACTATCACTGCTTTTATTTCCATTAAGTTATGTTTTAGGTATTTGGCAAAAGAAAACAGCAGGATTTTATATAGAGGAACAACAGTTAGTAGTACGATATCGTGTTATTAATAAAGTAACCGTTTGGATGGAAAAGAAACGAATTCAAGCGATGACAGAACGAACAACCTATTTTCAAAAGAGAGCAAATGTATCGTCTATCATTACGACAATTAAATCCGGTGTAGCGGGGGCAGCAACAACGATTCCGCATATCGAAAAAGCAGATGCGGAAAAGCTTTTAGACTGGTACGAACCAATTAGGAAACCCAAAATAGACATAGAAAAAGAACAGCCTCTTACGTAAAGTAAAGGCTGTTCTTTCTAGATTAGACGGATTTAAATTTATTTCTACGTTTCTTCCAAGCAGCGATTCGTTTAGGATGGAAATAAATAATTCCGATAACAAATCCAGTAATTAAACCCGCGATATGAGCGGTTGTATTAATGCCTGGTTGAATAAAAGTCATGATAACTCCAATAACGATAATTGGTATAATGATTTGTTTTAACTGTGGTAAGAAATTTTTCGTATAATAAACTAAAGCAGCAAAAGCTCCGAGCATTCCATAAATTGCACCACTTGCACCAACGCTCGTGTAATTCCAATCATGTATTAAATAAGTAGCCACATTCCCAATTAGACCTGCTAACAAATAAATAGTTAAGAAACGTGCTTTTCCAGCAATTTGTTCAAGCTCTGGTCCAAAAATAAACAAAGAGAACATATTAAATAATAAATGTGAGAGAGAAGCGTGCAAAAATATTGGTGTAACTAAACGCCAGTATTCGCCTTCACTAATAAGTAAGTTAAAATGAACACCTAAGTTAAATAATTGATTTCCGATTATCGGCATACTTGTCAAAATATAAATAGCAATGTTTAATGCCAGCAAAGTAGAGACAACTGGATATAATTTAATGTATTGTTTAAAACTTTCTGTTCTTGTAAACATCATCTCACCTCAAATTTTCTACTAATAGTATATCCTTTAATAAGGGTATTTGGAAAGGAGAAACAATCATGATTATTGGAATAGGTCTAGATATAACTGAAATGAATAGAATTAAATCAATTAAAGGAAAAACGTCAAAATTTGAAGAGCGTATTCTGACGGATAGAGAAAGATTACAGATGAACGATTTATCAGATCAACGACAAATAGAGTTTTTAGCGGGGCGATTTGCTGCAAAAGAAGCATTTTCCAAAGCAATGGGTACGGGCATTGGGAAGGAATGTAGCTTCCACGACATTGAAATTCTTCGAGAAATAAGTGGAAAACCATCTCTTTATTTTCAAGGAAAACAAGTAAATGGCTTTGTTTCTATAACACATACAAAAGAATATGCAGCTGCTCAAGTAATTCTGCAATCATAAACGGTCGTCCACCTACATACAATGAATGAACGCAGTGATAATAGAAAGGGTGGACTGATTGAAGAGCCGAGTGGCTAAACTGTTTTTTTTATTTGCAATGATCCTGGTACTATCTGCATGTGGAGCGGAGTCAAAAGAAGATGTCTTAAAGAAGTTGAGCAATAAGTGGGTGGACACAAAGGGATATGAATTAACTGCGCAAATGAGTATCCTTACAGGGCAAGAACCTAGAGTGTATGACGTGGAAGTATGGCATACAAAACCTGATTTTTACCGAGTAAAAGTGTCAGATGCAAACGCAGAAAACACGCAAATGATTGTCCGTAATACTGAAGGTGTATTCGTTGTAACGCCAGCTCTGAACAAAACGTATAAGTTCCAAAGTAAGTGGCCGACAGAAAATAGCCAAGCGTATTTAATTGGCTCTCTAGCCCAAGATATTAAGAAAGATAAAAATTCTACATTTAAAGAAGAAGGAAACCAGTATATATTTGAAACAAAAACAACGAATAATCATAAAAATATGCTGCCTTCCCAAAAGATTTATATCGATAAAAAAACATTACTACCAACGGACGTTTCTATCTTAAATGAAAACAAAGAAGAACAAATTCATATTAAGTTTAACCAAGTTTCACTTGGGAAAACGCGAGCAGCGGGGGAATACAAAATTGAAACGCCAGCTGCGAAAGCAGAAGGAAATACTGTAGAAGCATCTGCAGAGTTGGAAAACCCTGTATTTGAAACGCATTATCCAGTAATTAAATGGGACAATGTGCATTTAATAGATGAAAAAGTTTTGAAGGTAGAAGATGACAAACGAGTCATATTAACATTTAGTGGAGATAAAGATTTTACCATTGTCCAACAGCTAAGTAATCCAACTCTGTCTTCAACGATTCCTGTATTTGCTCCTGGAGATCCAGTAGATTTAGGAGTTGCAATTGGGGCGGTAACTGATCAATCGCTTACTTGGGAACAAGATGGCATGTCCTTCTTTATAGCATCTTCTACTTTAAGTAAAGAGGAAATGATTGAAGTTGCTTCATCTATGACTGTTACTGGCCTAAAATGATTATATATTGACGCCTTCTAATCTCAAGTAGCATAATCAGTGTAAATAGATGAAAAAGAGGGAAGTCATATGTCGCAGAAACACTATCGACCAACATTTATCGAAATAAATTTGCAAGCGATTGAATCGAATCTGAAACATTTGAAAGACACGCTTCCAAAGCATACCAACATCATCGCTGTAGTAAAAGCAAATGCATATGGACATGGGGATATTGAAGTTGCAAATGCTGCTCTACAGGCTGGTGCGATCCAATTAGCTGTTGCTACACCAGAGGAAGCTCTTCATTTAAGAGACGCGGGTATTACTGCGGAAATTCTTGTTCTTGGGGCATCACCAGCTACTTTTTTACAAGAAGCATTTGAACGTAATATTACATTAACAGCATATTCACTAGAGTGGCTTCTTGCCACTCGCCATTTTAACAATCCTTTGAAATTGCATATTAAAATCGATAGTGGTATGGGTAGGATAGGATTTACAGAGGCCGAAGAATTAACAGAGGCACTCGATTTTATACAGAAGCGAAATTGGCTGCAAGTAACGGGTGTGTTTACACATTTTTCTACTGCTGATGAAGAAGATCATCAGTACTTTATGGATCAAGTGAACAAATTTGAAAGACTACTCGATTTATTTAAAGAAAAACCAGCCGTCGTGCATACTTCTAATAGCGCTGCGGCTCTTCTATATCCAAGTCAAAGATGGGATGCGGTACGTTTTGGTATATCCATGTACGGAATTGCCCCATCCTCTTGGGTAAATAAACAACTTCCATTTCCTTTAGAAAAAGCACTCTCACTTCATACGGAAGTAGTGCATGTGAAGAAAGTCAATAAAGGCACATCTATCGGCTATGGAGCAATGTATACAGCAGATTCTGATGAATGGATTGCCACCCTACCAATTGGTTATGCAGATGGATTACTAAGAAAGCTGCACACTCAATCGGTTTTAATAAACGGAAAAAGAATGCCAATCGTGGGGAAAATATGTATGGATCAATGTATGGTACGTGTAGATGAAAAAGTTAATGTTGGGGAGAAAGTTGTGTTACTAGGGAACCAAATGAATGAAGAGATTAGCATAGAAGAATGGGCAAATACTTTAGATACAATACCGTATGAAATATGTTGCACATTTTCTACTAGAATCCCGAGAATTTACAGTAAATAATTATTCGACAAAACAAAAGTGCTAATTGCATAATTTGTCTAACCATTTCTTATTATGTCTTTTATTTCAGCTCTAGTAATGGTAAGATGAAGTAAATTGTCAGATAGGGAAATGTTTTGTCGGAGGTGTTTGCTGTGGTAAGTGATAAAAAGAAAAAGGAAGCGGTTATTGAGCTTCCAATGCAAATGGTTAATGGAGGAGTAAAAACCATTAAACAATCATTAACTGGTAAGGAAAGCGTTGTTCGTGTCCAAGCAAATGAATATATGAAGAAAGGCCAGGCAAATCTCATAAGAGAAGCGATGATGAAAGGCTATGTTGAAATGTCTCATATTAATTTAACCATTTCTTCGGAATGTTTACATGCAGAATATGAAGCGCAACATACGACAGAGCGACTCGTAAGTGGAGGATGAAAACTTGATCGTAAAACGTGGGGACGTTTTTTTTGCAGATTTGTCACCGGTAATCGGGTCTGAACAAGGTGGGACCAGACCCGTTTTGGTGATTCAAAATGATATTGGTAATCGATTTAGTCCAACTGTTATCATTGCCGCAATTACTGCTCAAATTCAAAAAGCAAAATTACCAACACATGTGGAAATTAATGCAAAAGAATATGATTTTGAACGTGATTCTGTTATTTTGTTAGAGCAATTACGAACGATAGACAAATCTAGGCTTACAGATAAAATTACGCATCTTGATGAAGATGTAATGGATCAAGTAGATCACGCATTAGGCATTAGCTTAGGTATCGTGAAATTTTAATACATAGACAAAACACAGTGTGTAAGCGACAAATACACATTGTGTTTTTTTAATTTCAAAAAATACAACACGTATTGATTAACCAAAAGTACCCAGTAAATTGCTTGTTAAAATGGTGATAACAGACTAGGCACTCTAGGTATAGGTGCTTTTGGAGTGCTTGGAACTGTACGAGTTCTACATCATTACCTGGATTTCTTGATGCGACAAAGTCGCATCCCTCCGCATTTTTTGATAATCGTATCGTGTGGTAGTCGTTCGTCCGTCACTCTCCATAGCTACTTGTAATAGAAGTGCCATAGCTTATGGAAATAAAAGAATAGGCCCTTTCCTATTGATACACTAAGCAGCCAAAGATGCAATTTTGGCTGCTCCGTCCTGCTACACTTAGCCCACGGTAATGATGTAGTGATCATTTCGTCCAAAGCGAACCAAAAACGTACAAGTGCAAAATGGAATCCTTGCGCATTTCTTGTGAAATTTTAATGGTGGGAATTGGACAATCAGCAGCCATAAAAAATAATTCTTAATGAAAAGAATACTTAGGAAAACTTAATAAGATGTAAATATCCCCAATCTTCGTTACAATAAAACTACTATTATTTCAATTTTCAATAAGGAGATGTATATAAAACATGAATAGACAAATTGCAACATACATTCACGAAAATATCGATGGGATACTAGAAAAATGGAAAATCAAAATGGAAGATGAGAAAGATGATAGATTCTTTCAAGTAATGTCTGATCAAGTAATAGATCATACAGCTCGTGAGTTTGGAGAGTTAATGATTTCTAGTTTAACAGAAGAAAAAGAAACATACAGAGGAAAATTAAATGAGTTTTCCGTACAGATTGTTCGATTCGGCTGGTCCGTTTCCTTTGTATTAAAGACGTTGTCTAATTTTACGGAAGTTATATATGAGAATCTAGAAAAAGCCGAGTACTTAAATGAAAGTAATTATAAGTCATATAGAGAAATATTGAACAATTGGCTAACTCCAATAACACATAGCATTGTAGATGCGTATTCAAAAGTCTGGGAAAAAACAGTAAGTTTACAAAAAATAGCGTTACAAGAACTATCTGCATCGCTTATTCCTGTTTTTGAGAAAATTTCAGTGATGCCTTTAGTTGGGACGATTGACACAGAGCGTGCAAAGTTAATCATGGAAAACTTATTACAAGGTGTTGTGAAGCATCGAGCAGAAGTAGTATTACTTGATATTACTGGTGTTCCAGTAGTAGATACGATGGTAGCCCATCATATAATTCAAGCAGCTGATGCCGTTCGTTTAGTTGGAGCTAAATGCATGCTAGTCGGAATTCGTCCAGAAATAGCCCAGACAATAGTAACGCTTGGTATAAATTTAAATGACTTTACAACAACAAGTACCTTACAAAGAGGTGTTGAACAAGCCCTTGCTCTTACAAATCGTGCAATTGTAGAGGTGAACTCATAATGATGACAAGGATTCCTATTTTAAAACTAAGAGATTGTTTAATTGTTTCTATTCAGTGGGAGTTAGATGATCAAACCGCTCTTGCTTTCCAAGAGGATTTATTGAACAAGCTACATACAACTGCAGCAAGAGGAGTAGTAATTGATTTAACACCAATTGATTTTATCGATTCATTCATCGCAAAAGTACTTGGTGATGTAATTAACATGTCGGGTCTTATGGGAGCTAAAGTAGTCATTACAGGTATACGACCTGCTGTTGCGATCACCTTAATAGAACTAGGTATAAGACTTGAAAATGTGGTAACAGCTCTAGATTTAGAAAAAGGATTGGAAAAACTAGAACGAGAATTGGAGGCCTAATTCAATATGAACTTAAGGTCTTCTGTGGATATTATCAGCGAGTGGGACATAGTTGCTGCCAGACAACTTGGAAGAAATGAAGCGAAAGATATAGGTTTCGGTACAGTAGACCAAGCTAGAATTACAACAGCAATAAGTGAGCTTGCCCGTAATATTTATTTATATGCTGGAAAAGGAAATATAGAGATCAAACAAATTACAGAGAGCAAACTTAAAGGATTATTAGTAATCGCATCTGATAGTGGTCCTGGTATTCCAGATGTTCGCAAGGTTATGGAAGATGGCTACACTACATCAGGCGGACTTGGGGCTGGTTTACCTGGAGTAAAGCGTCTAATGGATGATTTTAAGATAGAAACAGAAGTAGGAGAAGGTACTACAATTAGTGCCACAAAGTGGCTTAGGTAGGAGGTCAACTGAATAATGCCTCAAGAATTCAAAAAAGAATATAAAAAAATATTAGAACAATATACATTAAGACAAACAGAACATAATTTGTATGAAGGACAAAATTTTAGTAAGCAACTTATTCAAAAGAATATTTCCCCAGAAGAAGTAATTAGTATACATAAGGCTTCTTTAGAAGAAATAATTCCTGACTTACCAGCAAATGTTTTGCATTCTTTTGATTTATTAATAGAAGTAATGGTTCGTTATGGACTAGCTCTTAAAGAACATCAAGCATTAATTCAAAAACAGCAAAACTTTAAAATGGAAATGGAATTAGCTTCTAATGTTCAACAAACGTTACTTAAAACAAAAGTACCGGAAATGCAGGGATTAGATATTGGTATGATTTCTGTACCAGCAAAAGAAATGAACGGAGACTATACGCATTTCCTACATGACGAAAAAACGGTAGGAATAGCTGTGGCAGATGTTATCGGTAAAGGAATTCCTGCCGCTCTTTGTATGTCGATGATTAAGTATGGAATGGACAGTCTAGATGGTGCAGAAACAGATCCAATTATGGTGTTGGATGTTATAAACAGAATTGTGGAGAAAAGCGTAAGCGACTCCATGTTTATCTCTATGTTTTATGGAACATACGATACATTAAAAAGTGAGTTTACGTATGCTTCTGCTGGACATGAGCCACCACTTTTTTATTGTGCAAAATCTAGCAGTTTTGCAGAATTACAAGCAAAAGGCTTATTACTTGGTGTCATAGCAAACGTTGAGTACGAACAACATTCTATTGTCCTCGATAAAGGCGACTTCATTGTTATGATGACTGATGGCGTAACGGAATGTCGCTCGAAAGATGGCTTTATAGAACCACAAGCAGTCATGGATATTATTGAAAGTGTAAGAGATCAATCTGCACAGGAGATGGTAGAGTTTGTGTTTCATAGATTAGAAGAATTACAGGAATTTGAACTTCGAGATGATTTTACTCTTGTCATTTTCAAGAAAGTATAAAGAAAATGTTTATCATTAACTAGTATGTGGTATAGATTACTATATATAGTGAAGATGGGGGAGAAGTAGATGAATATTACGATAGAACTACAACAAGAGGATATGCAAGTAAAGGGGATAATTAAAGGAGAGATTGATGCATTTACAGCACCAATGCTTCGTGAGAGATTAGCAGAGATAGATTTAAAAGAAAATCGCCACGTGGAGTTAAATTTAACAGACGTAACCTATATGGATAGTACAGGATTAGGCGTATTTGTGGGCTTTTACAAAAGTGTGAATGAATCAGATGTGCATGTGGAATTAACTGGACTTTCATCTCGCTTGAAAAGATTGTTTGATATAACTGGCCTTGGAGATATTATGGATATTCAAACTGTGAGCGAAGAGGTGAAAATAGATGAAACCGTTTGATTATGTTGAAATCCGTTTGCCAGCAAAGCCGCAGTACGTTAGTGTAGCAAGACTTACTATTTCGGGTTTAGCAAATCGTCTGGGATTTACGTATGATGATATCGAAGATTTGAAGATTGCAGCAAGTGAAGCCATTACGAATGCAGTTCAACATGCATATACAGAAGATGAAGATGGTGTAATTGTTATTGGATGTGCATTATATAAAGATAAGATGGAAATTATGGTAGCGGATCATGGGAAAAGTTTTGACTTTGAAGAGACGAAAGCAAAAGTTGGTCCGTACCGTGAAATAGATGAGGTATCTTTTTTGCGAGAAGGCGGGCTTGGTTTATATTTAATTGAGACGTTGATGGATGAAGTAAAAGTCCACCACCAAGAAGGTGTAACTGTATTTATGACGAAGTATGTCGGAGTAGAGCAGGTGGATGAAAATGTCGAACACATCACTTCCTAACAAACAATCTAAAGAGAAGATATTAGAATGGATTAAAGAATACCAACTGACGGAGTGTGAAGAGGCTCAGACCAATTTGGTAGTCAATTATAAAAGGTTGGTTGAGTCTATCGCTCGTAAATACTCAAACGGTAAATCTCATCATGAAGACATTGTTCAAGTAGGGATGCTAGGACTTCTTGGTGCAATAAGAAGATATGATCCATCCTTTGGAAGGAATTTTGAGGCCTTTGCAATCCCAACAATCATTGGTGAAATCAAACGATTTCTACGAGATAAAACATGGGCAATACATGTACCTAGAAGAATAAAAGAACTAGGTCCTCGTATTAGAGCAGCAGTTGAAACTTTAACAGTCGAATTTCAACGATCTCCATTAGTGCCAGAAATTGCGGACTACTTAAGTGTAGAAGTAGAAGATGTGCTAGAAGCAATGGAAATGGGAAAAAGTTATCAAGCGTTATCGATGGACCATTCATTAGATTCAGATTCCGACGGTAGTACAATTACGTTATTTGATGTAATTGGAAACGAGGATGGAGAATTTGAAAAAACAGATCAGCGTTTACTTGTAGCCGATGCACTAAGTGTACTATCCGAACGCGAAAAAGAAATAATTCAGCTTACATATATCGGGCAGCTGAGTCAAAAAGAAACTGGAGATAAACTCGGAATTTCTCAAATGCATGTTTCAAGAATTCAGCGTAAAGCTATTAAAAAATTGCAACAGGCAATATTATCGTCAGGTGGCGTAATAAATTGAAGGATTTTTCAGATAAAAAAGTAGAGTTGCTAGTATATCAGGAAGCCAAAATGGGAAATTTAGAATCTGGAGATACATACTATGTATCTAAAAATGAAGACTTTATGATTTGCGCTATTGCAGATGGACTTGGAAACGGTCCTGTGGCAAAAGAATCAGCAGATATTATACCGAAAATATTGGAGCAATACCCGGAAGAATCTCTTGATGAATTACTATTACGTAGTAATGAGCTAATGGTTCAAAAAAGAGGAGCGGCAGTAGCGCTTGTTAAAATAGATTATAAAGCACAAACGATATCTTATAGCTGTGTCGGGAATATTAAATTTTACATGTATCAACGATCAACAGGTAAAATGATTTATCCTTTGCCAGTCATGGGTTATCTATCTGGTAGAAAACAAAAAATAAATACACAAACTTATGCCTGCGCAAAGGAAGATTTATTTTTACTTCATTCTGACGGTGTAAGCATGAAAAGTCCAAAAGCTACGATAAAGGAATCATGCAATGCCAAATGTCTATACGAATCTGTGTACAAGGAAATCGAACACGGAGACGACGCAACTTTTATAGTAGGAAGCTTACTCTAGTTAACTAGGGTAGGCTTTTTTTATTAAAACTGACACTTCTGACTGTTAACCATGATAGGAATGTTTGGAGTGTGGCATTTTGCATATTTAATGGATGAATATGTTTGGTCCTGTTTAGACAGTTGATACGACTCCAGTTAGAAGCGCTCTAGCTCTCCGTATGTTAAAATAAAACTTATAAGGAAAGGATGTGTTTGTTTTGGAAATAAAGAAAATGCTCCAGCTCGTTTCTAAAGAAACAGGCGTAAAATCTTCACAAGCTGAACAAGTAATTAAATTATTAGAAGAAGGAAATACAGTTCCTTTTATCGCACGATATAGAAAAGAACAAACTGGATCTCTAGACGAGGTTCAAATAAAAGCAGTAGAAGATCGATACAATTACATACAACAGCTAGAACAGCGAAAAGAAGAAGTCATTCGACTAATCGACGAACAAGGAAAACTTACCGACGAACTATCTGCTTCTATTCATAATGCAACGGTACTTCAACGAGTAGAAGATTTATATCGCCCCTATAAGCAGAAACGCAGAACAAAAGCGACAATTGCAAAAGAAAAAGGGTTAGAACCATTGGCAGATTTGGTAATGACTTTCCCAAAAGAATCAGTGCAAAAACTTGCAGCTGAATATTTGAATGAAGCAGTAGAAGTTCATACTGTTGAGGATGCACTACAGGGAGCGAGAGATATTTTAGCAGAGCAATTTGCAGATGATGCGAAAATCCGCGAACAAATCCGAACTATCTCACGTGCAGATGGAAAGGTTATTTCCTCTGTTAAAAAAGAAGAACTAGACGAGAAAAAAGTATTTGAAATGTACTATGATTACGAAGAACCGGTAAAAAAAATTGTTCCGCATCGTATTTTAGCTCTTAACCGTGGAGAAAAAGAAGATGTTTTAAAAGTAAGTCTTCAAGTCCCACAGGACAAAGTAATAACAGTTATGCAGGCGCACTGGATTCCCAATCATACATCTAGTGATGCTGTGGAGCATGTAAAGGTAGCATTAGAAGACTCTTATAAGCGACTAATCCAGCCATCTGTCGAACGTGAAATACGAACAGAGCTTACAGAAAAAGCGGAAGCACAAGCCATCCATATTTTTTCGGAAAACTTGCGTAACCTCTTATTACAACAACCTTTAAAAGGAAAAGTAATTCTCGGTGTAGATCCCGCGTATCGTACAGGGTGTAAGCTTGCAGTAGTAGATGATACTGGTAAGTTATTAGAGGTTTCTGCTATATATCCCCATGCACCAAAAATGGATATAGAAGGATCTAAAAAGAAAGTTCTTTCTTATATAAGTAAGTATCCAATTTCATTAATTGCAATAGGGAATGGAACAGCCTCTCGTGAAACAGAACAATTCATCGTAGATTGCCTAAAAGAAGTAGAAGGTGAAGTTGCATATGTGATTGTCAATGAAGCTGGTGCCAGCGTCTATTCTGCCTCTGAAACAGCAAGAAATGAATTTCCAGACTTACAAGTAGAGCAGCGTAGTGCAGTTTCAATTGCAAGAAGACTCCAGGACCCACTAGCCGAACTAGTGAAAATAGATCCTAAAGCGGTAGGAGTAGGCCAATATCAACATGATGTATCACAGAAAAAATTATCGGAATCGCTCACTTTTATAGTAGAAACTGCTGTTAACCAGGTTGGAGTAAATGTAAACACTGCATCTGCTTCTCTTTTACAATATGTTTCAGGATTATCTAAAACAGTTGCAGAAAATGTGGTGAACCTACGAAACGAACAAGGTAGATTTACTTCTAGAGCGCAATTAAAGAAAATTCCACGTCTTGGTGCGAAAACATATGAGCAAGCAATTGGGTTCTTACGTGTTCCTGACGCAAAAAATCCATTTGATGCAACAGGAATTCATCCAGAAAGCTATAAAGCAGCAGAGCAAGTATTAGAAATTGCCGGCTTGAAGAAAAATCAAATAGGCTCAAAAGAAGCAGAAGAAGCGTTAAAAAACATATCAATAGAAGAAGTTAGCAGAGAGTTAGAAATTGGTGAAATCACGTTAAAAGATATTGTAGACACTCTTATTAAGCCGGCGCGTGATCCGCGTGAAGCATTCCCGCAGCCTATATTGAAAAAAGATGTACTTAAGTTAGAAGACTTAAAAGCAGGAATGGAGCTCCAAGGAACGGTTCGAAACGTAGTAGACTTTGGTGCCTTTGTAGACATTGGTGTAAAACAAGACGGTCTAGTGCATATCTCCAAATTGAAAAAAGGTTTTGTCAAACATCCACTTGATGTTGTGTCTCTAGGAGATATTGTAACTGTATGGGTAGAACAGTTTGATGCGAATAAAGGAAGAATAGCTCTGACTATGCTTCCGCCAGAACAACAAGTATAACTAATTAGAGTTGTCCAATGAACTTTTCGTTGGACAATCTCTTTTTAATAGGAGAGAGTGATATGACAGATGAAAAATTGTATGAACTAGTTTGTAATGTATCGAAAGAGATTTTTGGTAAAGACTTTCTGCATAGAGCTTTTTTTAATAAACGATTGCGGAGTACTGGTGGAAGGTACATGTTAAGAACACACGATATTGAAGTTAATCCGCTTGTTTTTGAAAAACATGGCATAGAAGAATTAGTAGGGGTAATCAAACATGAGCTTTGTCATTATCATTTACATATAGAAGGAAAGGGATACAAACATAGAGATGCTGACTTCAGAGAGTTATTAAAGAGGACAAACTCTCCTCGATTTTGCTCCACGCTTATTGAAAGGAATAAGCAAGTAAGGGCCGCAAAATATACGTATCAATGCGTAAAATGCTCGCTTTTATATAATCGAAAAATTCGGTTAAATACAAAGAAATTCAGGTGTGGCAAGTGTTTGGGTGAATTGTTTTTAATTCCTTTAGAAAAACTTAAATAAATTTCTAAAAAGTAGTTGACGTTTCGCAAAAGGCTCTTTATAATAATAAAAGTCGAGTAAAACAAACGACAAAAATTATTCCGAAGTAGCTCAGTGGTAGAGCAATCGACTGTTAATCGATTGGTCGTAGGTTCGAGTCCTACCTTCGGAGCCATTCATGGCCCCTTGGTCAAGCGGTTAAGACACCGCCCTTTCACGGCGGTAACACGGGTTCGAATCCCGTAGGGGTCATTTACCAAAATACATATTTAAAGGTCCCGTGGTGTAGCGGTTAACATGCCTGCCTGTCACGCAGGAGATCGCCGGTTCGATCCCGGTCGGGACCGCCATATTGGGGTATAGCCAAGCGGTAAGGCAACGGATTTTGATTCCGTCATGCCCTGGTTCGAATCCAGGTACCCCAGCCATTTCTTGTACGAGCCATTAGCTCAGTTGGTAGAGCATCTGACTTTTAATCAGAGGGTCGTAGGTTCGAATCCTACATGGCTCATCAATTATTGTTGACATTGTTGTTTGCTGATAGTATAATCAAACTTGTCCTATTTAATAACTATGCGGTCGTGGCGGAACGGCAGACGCGCTAGGTTGAGGGCCTAGTGGGGGATAACCCCGTGGAGGTTCAAGTCCTCTCGGCCGCACCAAGCAATGCAAAAAGATGCGCCCGTAGCTCAATTGGATAGAGCGTCTGACTACGGATCAGAAGGTTGTGGGTTCGACTCCTGCCGGGCGCGCCAATAAAACAATAATTTATATAATATATATGCGGGTGTAGTTTAGTGGTAAAACCTCAGCCTTCCAAGCTGATGATGAGAGTTCGATTCTCTTCACCCGCTCCATTATTTAATACCATGAACATTGAAAACTGAACATGCAAAACGTTAAGACATATAGCTTGAAAGACTAACTTCGGTTAGCTTGATAGCAAAACAATTTTGACATCATTTAATGATGATGCCAGCAAAACAAATGAGCTTTTTAAGTTCTCTATTATGGAGAGTTTGATCCTGGCTCAGGACGAACGCTGGCGGCATGCCTAATACATGCAAGTCGAGCGAATGACGAAGAAGCTTGCTTCTTCTGATTTAGCGGCGGACGGGTGAGTAACACGTGGGCAACCTGCCCTGTAGATTGGGATAACTCCGGGAAACCGGGGCTAATACCAAATAATCCATTTCCTCACATGTGGAAATGTTAAAAGACGGTTTCGGCTGTCACTACAGGATGGGCCCGCGGCGCATTAGCTAGTTGGTAGGGTAACGGCCTACCAAGGCGACGATGC
This sequence comes from Psychrobacillus sp. FSL H8-0483, assembly GCF_038637725.1. NCBI lineage: Bacteria > Bacillati > Bacillota > Bacilli > Caryophanales > Bacillaceae > Psychrobacillus > Psychrobacillus sp. FSL H8-0483. Next base: position 3,686,173 of record NZ_CP152052.1, on the reverse strand, counting down.
GTAGCCGACCTGAGAGGGTGATCGGCCACACTGGGACTGAGACACGGCCCAGACTCCTACGGGAGGCAGCAGTAGGGAATCTTCCACAATGGACGAAAGTCTGATGGAGCAATGCCGCGTGAGTGAAGAAGGTTTTCGGATCGTAAAACTCTGTTGTAAGGGAAGAACAAGTACGAGAGTAACTGCTCGTACCTTGACGGTACCTTATTAGAAAGCCACGGCTAACTACGTGCCAGCAGCCGCGGTAATACGTAGGTGGCAAGCGTTGTCCGGAATTATTGGGCGTAAAGCGCGCGCAGGCGGTCCTTTAAGTCTGATGTGAAATCCCACGGCTCAACCGTGGAAGGTCATTGGAAACTGGGGGACTTGAGTACAGAAGAGGAAAGCGGAATTCCAAGTGTAGCGGTGAAATGCGTAGAGATTTGGAGGAACACCAGTGGCGAAGGCGGCTTTCTGGTCTGTAACTGACGCTGAGGCGCGAAAGCGTGGGGAGCAAACAGGATTAGATACCCTGGTAGTCCACGCCGTAAACGATGAGTGCTAAGTGTTAGGGGGTTTCCGCCCCTTAGTGCTGCAGCTAACGCATTAAGCACTCCGCCTGGGGAGTACGGTCGCAAGACTGAAACTCAAAGGAATTGACGGGGGCCCGCACAAGCGGTGGAGCATGTGGTTTAATTCGAAGCAACGCGAAGAACCTTACCAGGTCTTGACATCCCGCTGACCGTTCTAGAGATAGATCTTTCCCTTCGGGGACAGCGGTGACAGGTGGTGCATGGTTGTCGTCAGCTCGTGTCGTGAGATGTTGGGTTAAGTCCCGCAACGAGCGCAACCCTTGATCTTAGTTGCCAGCATTCAGTTGGGCACTCTAAGGTGACTGCCGGTGATAAACCGGAGGAAGGTGGGGATGACGTCAAATCATCATGCCCCTTATGACCTGGGCTACACACGTGCTACAATGGACGGTACAGAGGGTCGCAACCCCGCGAGGGTGAGCTAATCCCATAAAACCGTTCTCAGTTCGGATTGTAGGCTGCAACTCGCCTACATGAAGCCGGAATCGCTAGTAATCGTGGATCAGCATGCCACGGTGAATACGTTCCCGGGCCTTGTACACACCGCCCGTCACACCACGAGAGTTTGTAACACCCGAAGTCGGTGGGGTAACCCTTACGGGAGCCAGCCGCCGAAGGTGGGACAGATGATTGGGGTGAAGTCGTAACAAGGTAGCCGTATCGGAAGGTGCGGCTGGATCACCTCCTTTCTAAGGATATATTACGGAATACAGATTTTTATCTGTATCTTAACGTTTTGCAGTTCAGTTTTGAATGTTCATTTTTATGAGCATTTGAAAACTTGTTCTTTGAAAACTGGATAAAACGACATTGAAAGAAACAAATTCAAGAAATTCAATTTATAATCACTTCGGTGATTATATGTTGTGTAGTACTTTTAACTACTAATTTTGAATGGACTCCAAGTAATTGGAAGCCATATTAGGTTAAGTTAATAAGGGCGCACGGTGAATGCCTTGGCACTAGGAGCCGAAGAAGGACGGCACTAACACCGATATGCTTCGGGGAGCTGTAAGTGAGCTTTGATCCGGAGATTTCCGAATGGGGAAACCCACTGTTCGTAATGGAGCAGTACATTTACGTGAATACATAGCGTATCTGTGGCACACCCAGGGAACTGAAACATCTAAGTACCTGGAGGAAGAGAAAGAAAAATCGATTCCCTGAGTAGCGGCGAGCGAAACGGGAATAGCCCAAACCAAGAGGCTTGCCTCTTGGGGTTGTAGGACACTCTACATAGAGTTACAAAGGAATGAGCTAGACGAAGCGATCTGGAAAGGTCCGCAGGATAGGGTAAAAGCCCCGTAGTCAAAAGTTCATTCTCTCTTGAGTGTATCCTGAGTACGGCGGAACACGTGAAATTCCGTCGGAATCTGGGAGGACCATCTCCCAAGGCTAAATACTACCTAGTGACCGATAGTGAACCAGTACCGTGAGGGAAAGGTGAAAAGCACCCCGGAAGGGGAGTGAAATAGATCCTGAAACCGTGTGCCTACAAGTAGTTAGAGCCCGTTAATGGGTGATAGCGTGCCTTTTGTAGAATGAACCGGCGAGTTACGATTACATGCAAGGTTAAGTTGAGAAGACGGAGCCGCAGCGAAAGCGAGTCTGAATAGGGCGAATGAGTATGTGGTCGTAGACCCGAAACCAGGTGATCTACCCATGTCCAGGATGAAGGTAAGGTAACACTTACTGGAGGTCCGAACCCACGCACGTTGAAAAGTGCGGGGATGAGGTGTGGGTAGCGGAGAAATTCCAATCGAACCTGGAGATAGCTGGTTCTCTCCGAAATAGCTTTAGGGCTAGCCTCAAACGTTAAGAATCTTGGAGGTAGAGCACTGTTTGGACTAGGGGCCCATCCCGGGTTACCGAATTCAGACAAACTCCGAATGCCAATGATTTATGTTTGGGAGTCAGACTGCGAGTGATAAGATCCGTAGTCAAGAGGGAAACAGCCCAGACCACCAGCTAAGGTCCCAAAGTATTTGTTAAGTGGAAAAGGATGTGGCGTTGCTTAGACAACCAGGATGTTGGCTTAGAAGCAGCCATCATTTAAAGAGTGCGTAATAGCTCACTGGTCGAGTGACGCTGCGCCGAAAATGTATCGGGGCTAAACAAATCACCGAAGCTGTGGATTGATACCTTTGGTATCAGTGGTAGGAGAGCGTTCTAAGGGCGTTGAAGTCAGACCGGAAGGACTGGTGGAGCGCTTAGAAGTGAGAATGCCGGTATGAGTAGCGAAAGACGGGTGAGAATCCCGTCCACCGTATGACTAAGGTTTCCTGAGGAAGGCTCGTCCGCTCAGGGTTAGTCGGGACCTAAGTCGAGGCCGATAGGCGTAGACGATGGACAACAGGTTGATATTCCTGTACCACCAAACCACCGTTTGAGTAATGGGGGGACGCAGAAGGATAGGGTAAGCGTGCTGTTGGTTATGCACGTCCAAGCAGTAAGGTGTGAATGTAGGAAAATCCGCATTCTATAACATTGAGCTGTGATGGCGAGGACTTAGTCCGAAGTTCCTGATTTCACACTGCCAAGAAAAGCCTCTAGCGAGGTGATAGGTGCCCGTACCGCAAACCGACACAGGTAGTCGAGGAGAGAATCCTAAGGTGAGCGAGAGAACTCTCGTTAAGGAACTCGGCAAAATGACCCCGTAACTTCGGGAGAAGGGGTGCTCTTTTGGGTGAATAGCCTAGAAGAGCCGCAGTGAATAGGCCCAGGCGACTGTTTAGCAAAAACACAGGTCTCTGCAAAACCGTAAGGTGAAGTATAGGGGCTGACGCCTGCCCGGTGCTGGAAGGTTAAGAGGAGTGCTTAGCGCAAGCGAAGGTGCGAATTGAAGCCCCAGTAAACGGCGGCCGTAACTATAACGGTCCTAAGGTAGCGAAATTCCTTGTCGGGTAAGTTCCGACCCGCACGAAAGGCGTAACGATCTGGGCACTGTCTCAACGAGAGACTCGGTGAAATTATAGTACCTGTGAAGATGCAGGTTACCCGCGACAGGACGGAAAGACCCCGTGGAGCTTTACTATAGCTTGATATTGAATTTTGGTGCAACTTGTACAGGATAGGCAGGAGCCTTAGAGCCCGGAGCGCCAGCTTCGGAGGAGGCGTCGGTGGGATACTGCCCTGGTTGTATTGAAATTCTAACCCATACCCGTAACCCGGGTAGGAGACAGTGTCAGGCGGGTAGTTTGACTGGGGCGGTCGCCTCCTAAAGTGTAACGGAGGCGCCCAAAGGTTCCCTCAGAATGGTTGGAAATCATTCGAAGAGTGTAAAGGCAGAAGGGAGCTTGACTGCGAGACCTACAAGTCGAGCAGGGTCGAAAGACGGGCTTAGTGATCCGGTGGTTCCGCATGGAAGGGCCATCGCTCAACGGATAAAAGCTACCCCGGGGATAACAGGCTTATCTCCCCCAAGAGTCCACATCGACGGGGAGGTTTGGCACCTCGATGTCGGCTCATCGCATCCTGGGGCTGTAGTCGGTCCCAAGGGTTGGGCTGTTCGCCCATTAAAGCGGTACGCGAGCTGGGTTCAGAACGTCGTGAGACAGTTCGGTCCCTATCCGTCGTGGGCGTAGGAAATTTGAGAGGAGCTGTCCTTAGTACGAGAGGACCGGGATGGACACACCGCTGGTGTACCAGTTGTTCTGCCAAGAGCATCGCTGGGTAGCTATGTGTGGACGGGATAAGTGCTGAAAGCATCTAAGCACGAAGCCCCCCTCAAGATGAGATTTCCCATTACGCAAGTAAGTAAGATCCCTCAAAGACGATGAGGTAGATAGGTTCGGGGTGGAAGCGTGGCGACACGTGCAGCTGACGAATACTAATCGATCGAGGACTTAACCAAAATAGAATTTGAAGAATTCAATGTCTTTTATCCAGTTTTGAGTGAACAACTCAAAGTCTAGTGATGATGGCGAAGAGGTCACACCCGTTCCCATACCGAACACGGAAGTTAAGCTCTTCAGCGCCGATGGTAGTTGGGGGTTTCCCCCTGCAAGAGTAGGACGTCGCTGGGCACTAAGAAGTCGTTACCGAGAAATCGGTAGCGGCTTTTTTTGTCGTGTAAAAAAATTGTTCAGTGATAGACGAAGCTTTTTACACTATGTGAAAAAAGAATTTATTGCACGATTGATGTTTGATTGACCATTCTATAAAAAGACATTTCCCGGGAAATAGTAGCATATGTCGACACAGATAAAAAATTGAAATTGATTTTTAGGGCTTTATTTAGGCTTAAAATGCAATTTTAATGCTTATTTATTGATTAAAATGAAGTTGTCTTCTTATTAGTTCAATTTACAATTTTTTCATATGTGGTATTATGCAAAAAAGGAGGGATGACTTGATTATTAAAAAACGTACAATCGACTATAAATACATAGGGTTGGAGATGTTATATCAGCGGTTGCCTGATGAACACCCGATGAAAAAAGTCATTAATTCGAAAATCTTGTCAGCAAAAGCAGGAATTATAGGCGAGACAATAGTGGAAGAAGTTTTTAATAAATATAAGTTCCCCTTTAACTACTGTGTATTGCATGACCTAAACTTGAGCTCGAATGGTAAATTTCAAATAGATACTTTGTTTATATGTCCGTACTATGTTGTGGTTTTAGAGTGCAAGAATATTGTAGGTGAGTTAAGTTTTGAGAAGGAACCACCTTATTTAAAGCGTGAATTAGAGAACGGTCAGATAGATGGATTTGAGAGTCCAGAAGTACAGGTGGATCGAAATATATATTTGTTAGGAGAGTGGTTGAGTGTACGAGGTATTGATATCCCGGTTATGGGAGTTGTCGTATTTAATAGTACGAAGTCTAAAATAGTTAACCCTCCAGATCATACATCTGTTATCTATGCTACAAGTATTCCTGTTTTTTTGAGGAGGTTACCAAGAGAAAAAGAATATTTAACTCTCACGCAAATGAGTGACTTGGCTCATAGTATTGCAAAGGCCCATCAAGCTTATTTTCCTTATCCAATGTGCAAGAATTGGAGGATTGATCCAGAAGATTTGATTACTGGGGTTCTGTGTGGGAAATGTGGTAGATTTGGGATGGAAAAATTAAAGGCTGGTTGGTACTGTTCTTCTTGTTGTAATATTGATCGCCGGGCGCATGAACGAGCAATAAAAGATTGGTTTGTACTAATTAAAGATAGTCTTACCAATAAGGAGTGTAGGAAATTTTTGCATTTAAGTTCTTATCAAACCTCACTACGCATATTGGAAACAATGAACTTAACAAGATTCGGAGATAACAATAAAACCATTTATAAATGGAATTGGCTAGAAAAGTCATAATCGGATGGTTATCGGTAGAAATCGGATGGTTTAGCAAAATAATCGGATGGTTATATTCAAAAATCGGATGGCTTAGCAATAAAATCGGATGGTTGATCTAAATGCGAAGCCAAAAAACAAAAAAGCCCCTCTCTGAGAGGGACTTAGATATTAAATTTCACTCATTAGTGCATGTGTATTGCCTTCTGTATCCTTAAAGAATGCCATCCATGTTTCGGTGTCGCCCATTTTTGCAACCATATGCGGTTCATCTATGAATAGTGCGCCCGCTTCTTTCATTCGTGCAACTTCTTCCTGTAAATTTTCTACTTGAAAATACAATACGGAGCTTGGGTGGTCAAACTCTTCCGTTTCCGGACGACTTAAAAGTAGTCTTGTATCTTCACATTGAAAAAAAGCCAATCCATTTGTTTCAAATAGTAGTGGTAGCCCAATTACCTCTTTATAAAACACAACTGCGCGTTCTACATTTTCTACGTTTACTGCAACTTGTCCTAATTTCATTTTAAATAACCTCCATTTTACTTATTTATTCTATATTAAAACCAAAAATCCTTTACAGAACATAAAGTTTCGCAAAAAATGTAAAATTTACTTTTTGCATTGAGTGTGTAGAAAACCACATTCAACAAATTATCTGTTTTATTTAGTTCTAATTAATTAGACTATTTACTAAATTTATTATATACTACATTACAACACTAATGCACTAAGTTTCAAAGGAAAGGAGAGTAGCCTCATGAATTTAAACGCAGATACAACGAAGCCTATTTACATTCAAATAGCCGAATGGATAGAAAATGAAATAATAGCAGATCGATTTTTGAGCGATGAAAAAGTGCATTCGCAGTATCAATTAGCGGATCTTTTTAATATTAATCCAGCGACGGCCGCTAAAGGCTTGACGATACTGGTGGAAGAACAGATTTTGTATAAGCGAAGAGGACTTGGCATGTTCGTAACACCAGAAGCGAAAACAAAGATTCTGGAAAAACGACGGAGTGAAACGCTAACACGTATGGCCATGGAGCTCGTATTAGAAGCAAGAAGGTTATCTGTATCAGAAGAGGAACTCATCTATCTAATAAAAAAGTGTGAGGGGGAAACACAGTGATGGTCATTGAATGTAAAAATCTAAAAAAACGTTATATGCGAAAAAATGCGCTTGAAGATATAACATTTCAATTAGAAGATCAAAAAATTACTGGATTGATTGGACGTAATGGTGCCGGAAAAACAACATTGTTAAAAATACTAGCAGGGTTTATCAAAGAAAGTTCAGGAGTGGTGAAAGTATTTTCTAACAAGCCATTTAATGATTTAACTGTATCCGGGAACAGTATTTTAGTGGATGATCAGATGAGTTTTCCAGATTCTTTGACGCTAGCAGAAATTTTACAAACTGCACCGAGTTTTTATTCGAAATGGGATGCGGAGCTTGCTACACGCTTGTTTGACTATTTTCATTTGGATTCAAAGCAGCAGCATTCAAAATTATCTAAAGGATCACAAGCCACGTTTAATATGATCTTCGGATTAGCAACTCGTTGTGAGTTAACTATGTTTGATGAGCCTACAAACGGGATGGATGAAGCAGTTCGAACGGATTTTTACAGAGCTTTGCTCAAGGAATATATAGCGCATCCTCGATCGATTCTGATTTCTAGTCACCACTTAGCAGAAATAGAACATTTGCTAGAGGATATTCTTTTAATTCATAAAGGAAAAGTGGTATTTCATAAATCACTCCATGAGGTAAAGGAGCACGCGGTTGGAATTCAAGGTCCTTTAGAGATAGTAGAAAAGTGGACTACTGATGAAGAGATTCTTCATTCCAAACAGCTAGAAGATCAGCGTCGATATGTTGTTGTAAAAGTAAATCCTTCTCTTGAAAAAGTACGGACAGAAGGAGTTACTGTCCATTCTATATCCGCTAGTGATGTTTGTATGTATGTAACGAGTGATAGGAAGGGAGGAATCGATGATGTTTTTAAGTAATCGCACTTTAGGAGAAGTCGTTAAAGCACAAGTGAAGTTTAAGTTGAATGCATATATGAGTGCATTTATGGGACTTATTATTGTGCAGATACTTGGCCTTCTTTTTTCATTAAATGGAACAAGTTCAATGGGAAGCGGGTTGAATTACGGTTGGGTAAAAGTATATTTGGTTACGAATGATCTTATATTTCTTTTTGTTGGAATTTGGGCGTTTTTTGTAGGTCATCTTCTGACGACAAAAGCATATCTATATGATGACTTTTCCTTTGTTGCAACTCGTCTAAGTAGTAATTTAGCAAATATAATTGTGCTTTTATTGATAAGTCTATTCGCTGGTACAACGTCGATTTTAATGAATTATGTAGGAAGAGTAATACTTCTACTTTCCAATAAAGCTGAATATATGAGAAGTCCTGGCCTTTTTGATGATCCGCTTAGTTCAATTTTGAACTTCATCGTTGTGACGCTTATAATATTAACGATAACTTCGAGCGGTTACTTGGTAGGAATGTTAGCACAGAAGAATAAACTATTACTTTTGCTTTTACCTATTATTGTAATAGGTTTGTTGATGGCAGACTTATGGCCAATAGTTCTTAATTTTTTATTTTATGAAAATGTTTCTATGTGGGTTTTACTTGTTAAGCTACTTGTTATATCGATTACTTGTTTTGCTCTTGCCATTGTCGCTTCGAATAGATTGGAGGTTAGGCCATGAGTAGTTGGGTGGTTGCCATCATTCCTATTCTTATTATCCTAGTCATTTCTTGGGTTATTCAGCGAGGAGTGAAGAGAGCGGTAAAGTATATAGGCTGGAATCGAAGACTGAACAAATGGGTAATAAGCGCATATGTGGCAATTCTTTTATTATCAGTTGTAGTGTATGAAGTTCTGCTCGTCGAAGGGGAAGAAACAATTACGACGAAAGAGTTTAAAAAGCTTGAAACTGAAAATGATGTTTTTGAGCAAGCATTTCTGAGCAAAGAAGTTAGCAACCTCAATTCAGCATTTTTAGTGGAGGAATGGACAAAGGAATTAGAGGGAGAGGAAATAAATATAGTATCTCCAGGCTCAGATCACCCTTCTGTAAAGGTATATGTAGAATGGACGGACTCGAAGGAAAAATTGGTGGAAGGAAAAGTGTATCGGACAAATTTAGTTATGTATGGAATGAACTTAAAGGAGAAAATCCCAGTATCAAAAATGGAATGGGAAGGTGATCAACTAGTTATAAAAAATTCTGCTGAGCAGGAATTTACATTTTATAAGTTCTCCGATAAGTTAGCCAGCCTTTCATTTAATGACCACATACTTGAGAGCGAATTTGGACAATTACGTGGTGAAACGTATGTACACTTGAAAGTACCAAAACATATAAACGTAGTAGATGAATTGGGATTCCAATTTTACTAAAAGGTATATGCCCTTACTTCGATGTGAGGGCCTTTTATTTTTCGAAAATTTGCTATACTAATATAAAAAGGGGTTGAGTACATGATTACACTTACTAAGTATGAATCACAATATAGAACGGCATTCGAAAATTATCCACTTTCGGAAGAACATCTCACATTCACAGCACATCCACTTAAATTACTAGTTCGAAGTGAAAATACACCTACGTACAATCCAATTGTTATATTGGAAGAGGAGAAAGTGGCTGGCTTCTTTGTGCTATATACTGGAGACGATAAATTTAACTATACAGAAGAGCAAGATAGTATATTACTTAGAGGGTATTCAGTTCATCCAGACTTTCAAGGGCGTGGTATTGCTAAAAAATCGATGAGGCTACTACCTGCGTTTACAGCAAAACATTTTCCTCATGTAAATCAAATTGTACTTGGTGTGAATGAAGCAAATAAAGCAGCGCAATCAGTCTATCTACAATCAGGATTTATCGATGAAGGTAAGCGATTTACTGGAAGATCTGGTGTACAAATCGCTATGAGCTTGAAGTTGCCGATTCCAGTTGAATAAAAAAATCCCCTACACCTGATACATCAATATAGTTGATTTCCATTATAGGCGGAAGCTTTCCGCGGGGTGAGCGATAAGCCGTCACCGCCGCTACGCGTCGTTTATGATGCCTTATCTGTCTCACTCATCCCGCTGGAGTCACCGCCTGTCGCTTCAACCAACGAAGTCATAGATATTCGTATTTTAATGACAAAGTACTATTTATGAAATTAACTTGAGTATTTATTTTATGGTGATTGGAGTGGAAGACGGCGACTCCAGCGGGAAAAGCGCGTCCAGGTGAGACCCCGCAGGAGCGCACATAGGAACAAAGGCTAAGAACGCCACCTCGTGTGGCAACGCCTTTGTGACCAACATCCTGTCGGCCAGAGGAGGCTCACGGACCGCCCGCGGAAAGCGTCCGCCTGCAACGGAATCACCTAGATGTTATATTTAATCAAAAAGCGAGTTCTTGATCTCATTACTCATTTAATTTATATAACACATCGTCATCTGCGCTTGGTGACCCACGACCATCCGTATTATTCGTAATAAAGTAAAGCGATTCTCCGTCAGAAAATACATCACGTACACGTCCGAATCCTATGATCGAACGCTCGACTTTATTTGTGGGTAGATCAATAACCTTGATTGCTTCACCCCTTAAAGTAGCAACATATAGTTTTCCTTTGTGGAAAGTAATACCCGAAGGAGCCCACGTTTCATTGTTACCGGAAGTAATGATTGGTGTCTCTAATCCCTCTTTTGTTTTAGTCCCTTGAATAACTGGGTAACCATAGTTTTTCCCTTGTTCGATTCGATTTATTTCATCATTTGCCGTTTGCCCATGTTCTGCTTCGTAAAGTGTGCCGTTCGAATCCCAAGCTAGTCCCTGTGGATTTCGATGTCCTGTGGAAAAGATTTCGAAAGAGCCATCCTCCTTCATTCGCAAAATCTTTCCGTTATATGTTGTATGATCCTGAGCGTTATCGGGATTACCTGCATCCCCTATCGTTACGTATAGAAGGCCATCAGGTCCGATTTCTAGTCGACCGCCGTGATGGATATTGCCTGTAGGAATCCCGTCTAGGTGAATTGCTGTTTCATGCCAAGCCCCATCTATCCGTTTTATTGTTACGACGCGATTGAAGGCATCTCCATTTTGATCGTAGGTGTAGTAAGCGAATGCTTCCTGTGAATTGGCAAAATTACGCTTCAATACAAATCCAAGTAAACCGGCTTCTGAAGCATTAGATAAATCATTAGAAAGCCTCACATCCTCATGCACAACCTTGCCATCACTCGTTATTTTAGCAATCGTTCCGACACGCTCGGATATATAGAAGGTATCTTCATATTGATTAATAGACCATGGAGTGTTTAAATTGGTAGCAACTTTTTCTGCAACTATTTCTTCATTCGTACAGCCGAATAAAATAAACGATAAGAGTAATAACCTCTTCATATGAATCCCTCCTATAATAATACTTCCCTTTTCTTTATACATTCACCTTCTAAAAATCGATAAGTTTTTCAAATGGCAATCGATACAGACAATCGAATTTACTTATCGATAATAGAGAGGTATGCTAAATCTACATTAGAACGTTTGGAAAGAAGGCTCTACAATGGAATTTATCCTCTTTTTTATGGTAGGAGTTGTAGGAAATGTCGTCGGCACATTAGTAGGAGGGGGAGGGCTTATTAGCTTACCAACGATGCTACTTATGGGCCTACCTGTTCACTCAGCAATTGGTGCGAACAAAGTATCCAATACAGTCAGTTCACTTACTAGCTTCCTTGTTATATTTAAACAGAAGGAAGTTACAACCAAAGAAGCGCTTTCGGTTGTGGCGTTTTGTTTAGGTGGAGGTATTTTAGGCGGACTTATCGCCTCATTTTTGACCGGCGAAACATTGACCATAATCGCAATTGTATTACTCAGTTTTGCATTTATTACTTCCTTCATAGGAAAAGGAAACTTTGAAGGAACAGAATCTTTACGTGTGAATAAAAAAACAGGGCCTGCATTACTTGGAATTGGTATGTACGATGGCATGTTTGGGCCAGGGAGCAGCACACTTGCCATGTATTTATATGCAAGCCAAAAGATTGCTTATATTCGTGCGGTTGGTCTGTCTCGCATTGGAGTATTCGCCAGTTGCTTTGGTGCATCCATTACGTATATATCCACAGGTAAGATTATTTGGCCGCTAACACTTGCTTTAATGCTAGGAGCAATTGTAGGTGCCCAGCTTGGAGTACGATTAGCAAGAAAATTAAAATCACAACATGTTAAACCACTACTTCGAATAATTACAGTTCTATTAATCATGCAAATTGTGGTAGATTATTTTAAATAAATTGTTTGGGGGAGTAGGAAGGATGAAAATGCGTTGCGCAGTTCTAGATGATTATCAACATGTAGCACTAAATATGGCGGACTGGGCTATTATATCCGATAGGGTTGAGGTACAATCCTTCACGAATCATTTTGAAAGGGAAGACCAGCTAATCGAAGCAATTTGTGATTTTGATATAGTAGTTATTATGCGCGAGCGAACACCCTTTACTGCTTCTCTTATGGATCAACTCCCGAAACTAAAATTACTTATCACATCTGGTATGAGAAATGCATCAATCGACCTCACTGTAGCAACAAAACAAGGTGTAATTGTCTGTGGTACTGCGAGTATGTCGGAGCCACCGACAGAGTTAACTTGGGCCCTGTTATTAAATCTTGCTCGCCAAATTACAAAAGAAAACAAAGAGCTTCGAAACAATGGGCCTTGGCAAAGTACGGTAGGGGCAGACCTATACGGCAAGCGTCTAGGAATACTAGGGCTTGGGAAAATAGGAATTCGAATGGCTGTAATTGCTCAAGCATTTGGTATGGAAGTTATTGCATGGAGTCAAAACCTAACTAAAGAGCAGGCAGACAAGTATGGTGTGCAGCTAGCAACATCTAAAGAAGAACTTCTAGAGACGAGCGACTTTGTTTCGATTCATCTTGTGCTGAGTGATCGAACAAGAGGATTGATTGGTACAAATGAATTAAAGCTCATGAAAAACTCAGCTTATTTGATTAATACATCTCGAGCAGCCATTGTCGACCAAGAGGCATTAATAGAAGCACTACGTGAAAACTGGATTGCGGGAGCAGGGATAGATGTGTTTGACATGGAGCCACTTCCGGCAAATCATCCTTACCGCACGCTCCAAAATGTGTTGGCAACTCCACATCTCGGCTATGTGAGTGAGGGAAATTACAGCACATATTTTCGAGAAGCAGTGGAGGACATTCAAGCATTTCTTGATGGGAAAGTGATACGTCAACTAAACTAAAATAGATTATGTGGTAAAGCCGCTAAAAAGCGTATGTCCTAGCCCAAAACGTGACCAACCATTATCAAAAAAAGCTGTCCCCGAGTTAAAAATCAACTCATGGGACAGCTTACTTTTTATTTCAACTTAGTCAGTATCTCGCCCAACCTCTTTCACAAAATGATCTTCTGCATACGTAAATGCAGCAAGCAAGCCACTGTTCAACTCTCGGCTTTCATCATATAGTTTTTTAGTTTTTTGTGTATCTCCTTCAGTCAGAGAATCTAAGTAGTCTTCATTTACCTTTGCTACTTTTGCATTAACTTCTTCTGTAACTGCTAGGACGTTATCGATCTCTGCCACAAGCTCGTCCGAAGAAATGCCGGCTTGTTTAAATATATCTCCGTCAATCTTTTCTTTCATTGCATGCAATCGAGTAGTGAAATCTAGTGGGACAACTGCAGTTTTATCATAATGCATAGATCTCTTTTAAACCTATTTGATAAAACTTGATCCTTTCTTGTACGTACATATTTAAAAAAGAGTAAAAGAGTGGTGCTTCATGGATGGCTAACGGGGCTTTAGCGGAAGAGCATTACGTTATAATGCAACTCTTTTTCTTGTTCAACTAAAGGGGCGGCTTAGTTGAAGGCAAAGGGGTGAGGTATATGAGTGACCGATTTGAACTAAGTTTTAAAAATGCAGAAGAAGCCTTAACAAAGTAAAGTTCTTAATAAAGAAATCCGAGGCCATGGATTATGTTACTATACGTTCAAAATTCATAATTCATTCTTTGGAAATTCTAAATCCGGACGAAATCAATAACAGTCGTTGCAATAAAATAAGTAATTATTGAAATTAAAGCACCTTTCCATCCAAATAGGAGTAAAGCAAAAATAAAAATGAAGATATTAATTGCAAGAATGGATTCTCCCACAGAAAATGACGTTTTACTTGAGAAAAGTAATGCTAACACATCAGTACCATCTAAAGCCCCTCCATTACGAAGGACAATCCCTATCCCCATTCCCAGTAAAATCCCACCTATAATTATGATTAATATTGAATTCCCTTCAAGGTAAAGTGGGAATTTTTCTAAAACACCTGTTGCAATCGTTAAAGAAAAGATACCTAGTGTAGCTGAAAAAGCAAAACGTTTCCCTAAATGTTTATAACCTAAAAGGACAAAGGGGATATTTAAGAAGAAAAGTAAAATACTTAACGAAAATCCTAGTTTTTCAGAAAGCATAATGGAAATACCTGTAATGCCTCCATCAATCAAACCGTTTGGTAATAAAATCACTTCAAGACTAATAGCTGTGAGTATGGCTCCTGAAATTATCCATGGAATTTTAAAGAGGAGATCAAAAAAATATAGCTTATATAGTTTTATCAATTTCAAATAAGTTCTCCTTAAGTACATAAGATGTATTGGCAAAGGAAGATGTTTAGTTGGCGGTAGTCATTCCTATATCATACCTATGAGTAAACATGGAAGAAAATACTCATTCTTTTAAATAAACTTTATTTTGTGGTATAGAAAGTCAGTGTAGTGAGTGTTCTAATGTTTGGTTTGAATGGCAAAATAGAGCTCTCAGCGCAATGTTGAGAGCTCTTGTTATGACCGGATATAAAAACAAAGATATGATTCTAGTTATAGCAAATCCAATTCTTCATTTAACTTCTTCGCTTGCGATTTGAAATATAGATAGAAAGATAGCCAATGTACGACATAGACTGTAATGAAAAGGACGATTGCAACTAAAAAGCTAGTCAAATGAAAAGGGATCCAGCCAATTCCAAAAGCTAACAGGAAGTATAGAATAACGGCTGTCATAAAATGAAGAGCAGTCTGTTGGGATAATCGCAGATTTGGAATTTCAAAGTAAAGAGAGGATACGGAGAATAGCCATCCACACGCGATACTCCCTAATGAGTTTTTTAAGAACAATTGACCATCGAGCATTTCTCTCCCACTAAATAGGACGACTGCATTTGTGGAAAGCACAGCAATGAATGCACCGAAGAAAATGCCAATCATACTTCTAAATAGAAAGGTTTTCATTCATTTTTCCTCCTGTTCATCTTCAAGGCCTCTTTAATAGCATTGACGTAAGTTCGGGAGACATATTCTTTAGCACCCGATTTAAAATACACACAAAGTGTTCCGTTAAACGATGCCTCAAAACGACTTAATTCATGTAAGTTTGCAATGACTGATTTCGAAAGGCGGATAAATTTATTGGAAGGAAGCATTTCCTCCAATTCGTACAGTTTCTCTTTTAATTTATAGGAACCAGAAGTAGTTATAGCGACAACTCCTTCATTTTCGGTATGGAAATAGTGAATTTCACCAGGTTTTAAAATGTGCTGCATTTCGCCAACTTTTCCAACAAGGAATTGGGTTTCGTGTCCCTTGATAAAGTCGAGAATCTCTTGCACAGAATCACTTAACTCTGGAGTTTCAATCTTTACTTTTGTTTCTTTAAAATCACTATCAATGTTTAATGATACTTTCATTCACGGACACCCCTCTCTTTCATAGTGTAACCGTTTATTTTTTAATTGTCTGTCAATTTTTTCGTTTATTCATGATACTGATAACTACTAAAGAGATAATGACAAGTACAAGAATGTAGCCAATGGAGAGGAGTGTACTATTGTCTAATATTAGCTGACCATTCCATACAGCGATAAATAATGTATTCATATGATACAACGGATTAAAGTCTGCAATGACTTGAATAAACTTTGGCATTAGGTTAATCGGCATGGCAAAACCACCCGTAAACATAACGACTTGGAAACTCACAATGGAGAACACTAAAGCACTATTCATATTCTTAAAGAAGGAATAAATGGCAGATGCCATAATGAGAAGCGCTGCATTTAGTAAGATGAAGAATCCATAAGAAGCGAGTGCCTCCATGAACCGGAACTGCAAATCATACATAACCATGCCGATTGCGTAAATGAGCACATATCCTAAGCTAGTAATGATAGTCGAACGGATGATACTAGACAGCAAGAGTGTAGTTTTCGAAACAGGTGAAAGCCTAATTCGTTTCTCTACTCCCGTTGTGCGATGGGTCACCTGGTCAAAACCGTAAGCAAAGAAGACGACAGTAAACGTAATGAGCAAAATATAGGAAGGGGTGTACGTTTGTGCATAACTTAAGCCAGCATAACTTTGGTCCCCAAACAATTGCCCCATGAAAATATACGCTGCGGGCGGTACAAAAACGCTAAATACTAAATAAAAAATCTCCCTTGAAAACATTAATAAGTCATATTTTAATTGTGTGATTAACATGTTTTCTCCCCCTTAAATAGATACTTTCTTCAGATAAAATTCATGGATCGAACTATAACCGGATGCTAAAATTCCTTCTGTTGTATCGAACACTTCATTGACCCCGTTATTGATCAACATTACCTTATCGCAATAAAGCTCAATTTCATCCATATTATGTGTCGTCAAAATGACCGTGCCACCAGTACGATTATTGTATTCCGTAATGTAAGACCAAAGAATGTTGCGCATATGTGGGTCTAGTCCGGTAGTTGGTTCATCCAATATAAGCAGTTTCGGTTCAGATAAAAATGCGATAGCAAGACTCACGATTTGCTTCCAGCCACCCGAAAGCTTATCGAAGTACTTCTTACGATAAGGCTCCAATTTAAAGTCAACCATAATTTGTTTAATATCGACCGATGATTTGTAATACGACTTAAAAAGCTTCAACAATTCCTCCACTTTCAACATTTTATAAAACTGAGTTGGCTGCAATACGACGGAAATTTGTTTTCGAACTTCCTCTAATCGATTGGTCGATATAGACTTAATATCGTTCTCCAAAACAACGACTTTCCCCGCGTCGTACTGCTTAATCGTCATGAGTATTTCTAAAAAGGTTGATTTACCAGCCCCGTTTTTTCCGATGACTCCAATTACTTCACCAGCCTTTGCTTGAAATTCCACCCCTTGTAACACATTGTTCGTACCGTACGCTTTTTTAAGATTGCTGACTTCGATGATATTCACTGCGAACCCTCCAATAATTTTCTTTGTACTCCAAGTGTATGTCGGAAATGTATGGAGGTCTGCCGTTTTTCGGTGACTGGCAATAATGGAGGAGTAACTTGCAGAAAATGAGCGGTCAATTACAGGAGGGGAGTTAATAATAGGAGAAGGAGCTCCTGACTTCATGTTGGGAGCTATATTGATGACCGGAAAATTAGAAATATGATCGGATATAAAAAATTGTGACCGTATGGAAAAAAATACGTCTGGATAATTAAACTTGTGATTGCATAAGCAAATGTATGACCGTTCACCATGATTGCGGATGTAGCGCTTCATCCTGTCGGCATCATTCTACACAAAATGACGTATAGCAGAAAATTTGAAAGAATGAGATAATGTGGGGAGGTTTGAAAGGAGCAATTCGGATGGTATATTTGGGAATGGTGTTTTTTCAAGTGGTTGCCCCTATTCTGATTATGCTTGGGATTGGAGCAGGTCTGCAGCTGAAGTTTCAGTTTAACTTGAAGGCGTTATCAAATTTGATTACGTATTGTTTAATGCCGGCTGCTGTTTTTATTAATATTTATGAAACAAAAGTGAATGCAGGGGTATTGAGTGAAATTGTCATCTACTTGGTGATTTTCAGTATTTGTTTAATGGTATTGAGTTCTATCATTAGTAAACTCCTAAGGTTAAATAGAAATCAATCAGCCATATACAAAAATAGTATTGTTTTAATAAACTCCGGTAATTATGGTATACCTGTTAGCCAGATGCTATTCGCCGCGAATCCTCTTGGTACGTCAATTCAAATTATCATTGTGATTTTTCAAAACATTATTACGTATACATATGGCTTATATAATTTAATTTCTTCTACCAAGTCGGGGTTAGATATTTTGCGTAGCTTGCTTCGATTACCTCTTGTTCATGCGTTGATCCTTGGGGCAGTGATGAATTTTTGGGATATCGGTATTCCTATCTTTTTGCGAATTCCGCTTGATTATTTAGCGAATGCGTTTATTTCAATTGCGCTCATTACGTTGGGTGCGCAATTAGCTCAACTCGATATTAAAACGATATTTAATAAGGTTATATTAACAAGCACGTTTGGTCGATTAATCTTAGGTCCGATCCTTGCGCTTGGGTTGATCCTGTTGATGGGCATTGAAGGGGTAGTGGCGCAATCATTATTTATCGCAAGCGCATTTCCGACCTCTCGGAATAGCTCCACGCTTGCACTGGAGTACGATATAGAAGCCAATTTAGCAGCACAGATTGTGTTGTTTTCAACAGTCGTTAGCTGTATTACAGTAACGATTGTGATTTATATTTCGAATATTTTGTGGGGGTAGTATGAAAAAGAGTTCTTTACAAGCACGTATTTTCAGATTTGGAGCACTTTTTGTAACTTTAGTGGCAATTGTGATCGGCATATCTTTTTACTTTATTATTTCAAATGCTATTGAACGGCAAATAGGGGAGAGAGCGCTAAGTATCGCGATCACAACAGCGGAACGACCAGATATTGTAGCTGGTTTCCAAGTGGAAAATCCAACGGAGGTATTGCAACCAATCGCTTCTGCTATTGAAGAGAGTACAGGAGCAGAGTATGTTGTTATTGGCAATAAAGACGGCATCCGCTATGCGCATCCCGTAGTGGAAAGAATCGGACAAAAAATGGTCGGCGATGATAATGAGCAAGCACTACAGTTCGGGAAGTCCTATATATCGGAAGCGACAGGTACACTTGGAACGGCTCTTCGGGGGAAGGCGCCGGTAATGGATGAAAATGGAGAAATTATTGGAATCATTTCAGTAGGTTTTTTAAAAGATAATATTTCTACCATATTTATGCAATATGTCGATAATATCACATACATCGTTGTAATAGCTATATTGATAGGAATCATAGGCTCTAGTATATTAGCTCGCAATATAAAGAAAGAATTGTTTGATTTGGAGCCATCGGAAATTGCGAATTTATTTACAGAACGTAATGCATTAATAGAATCTGTTCGGGAAGGAATTATTATGGTTGATGCGAATGGCATTATTACCATGGTGAATCTAGCAGCACATGAAATATTATCGTTACCGGAACAAACAGAATTAGTTGGTCGAAACATCTGGGAGGTAATACCGAATACGAATCTTCCGCATGTGATGGCATCAGGGGAAGGGCAATTAGATCGTCCGATGGAAATCAGGGGAAAAAAAGTAATTGTCAATCGTATTCCAATTCGTGTAGGCGACGAAATTGTAGGAGCAGTGTCTAGTTTCCGTCTTCAATCTGATATCGATCGTCTAGCGGAAGAGCTGTCACAAGTGAAGCAATATACGGAAGCATTACGTGCGCAAACACATGAGTATAATAACTTTCTATATACCATTTCAGGGCTTATACAATTAAATTCTTATGATGAAGCACTTAGTTTAATCCATGTGGAGACTGCGGAACACCAATCCTTAATTCAATTTATGACTAAGCGGTTGCGAGATCCGTTTCTCGGTGGGATTGTCATTGGTTTTTTAAATCGTGCGAAGGAATTGAAGGTGCGGTTTATTTTAGATGAAGATAGTTACTTAGAGAATTTACCAAAACATTTACAAAAGCATCTCTTTGTTTCGATTATAGGAAACTTAGTGACAAATGGGTTTGAAGCAGTAGAGTGTTTTCCTGAAGAAGAGCGTGTTGTTCGTGTGTTAATTTTCGATAATGGGGAAGAAATATTAATTGAAGTAGAAGACTCTGGTAAGGGGATATCAGAGAAAGTACTAGATGTTGTTTGGAAGGAGAAAGTATCCACAAAAAGTGGTGAGAATCGTGGATACGGCTTAGTAAAGGTAAAGGAAAATTTGGATGATTTAGGCGGTTCTATTGCTCTAGAAAGAGGGGATCTGGGAGGAGCACTGTTTATCGTTTCTATTCCAAAAAGGGGGTATTTACATGACAAAGCAAATTGAAATATTAATAGTGGAAGATGATAAAAGAATTTCTGACATTCATAGACGATTTATTGAAAAGATAGAAGGGTTTCAGGTTATCGGTTCTGCCAATACAGGGGAAGAGGCAAAGGATTGGATTATTTCTTATATGCCAGACCTTGTCTTATTGGATGTGTACCTACCGGATACTTTAGGTACGGACTTATTATCTGTTATTCAGGAGCATAGTCCAGATACGGATATTATTTTCATCACTGCAGCTGCAGAGGCAGATATTGTGAAAAAAGCATTTCGAAGTGGCGTAGCGGATTATATGTTAAAACCATTAACGTTTGAAAAATTCAAAGAAAGTCTACACGCTTATAAAGCCAAAAGAGATATTCTTACGGGCAAAGGAAATGTCCAAGAAGAGCTTATCAAGTCACTTTGGAACAATACAGTAACGCCAATAAATCATACAGAGTCCATTCCTCCAAAAGGAATCGATCCAATGACAAAAGATAAAATAGTAAATCAGATTCAAACAATTAAGGAAGGGATTACTGCCGAATCACTTGGCTTACAAGTGGGTGTGAGCCGTTCCACTGCAAGACGCTATTTGGAATATCTAGTATCCGAAAGGCTAGTTTATGCAGAGTTGACTTACGGAACAGTGGGCAGACCGGAACGGAGATATTTCATTCAGTCATCGTGAACAATATGAACAAAATGAGCTTAATCATCATTATCCAACTTATCACCAAAAGCATTGAGTTTGCTTAATGTTTTGATAAATTATATCTAAGCGTATGAAAACGCTATCATAATTAGGGGTTAAGGGGGATTTACGGTGAGAATGTGGAAGAAATTATCGTCTGTTGCTTTAGTAGCTTCATTGTCAATCGGATTAGCAGCGTGTTCATCAGATGAAGGGGGAAGCGGAAGCTCATCTTCTGACTATCCGAAGAATAATATTACATTAGTTGCTCCATCTGGTGCTGGAGGCGGTTGGGATTTAACAGCACGATCCATTGCCAAAACAATGAATGATACGAAATTAATCGAAAAACCAATCACGGTTGAAAATAAACCAGGTGGCGGCGGAGCAGTTTACATGGCCGAGTTTGCAACAAAAGAAGTAAAAAATGATTATGTCTTGATGGTAAAGTCACCACCAATTCTTATTAATAACAATAAAGCAGAGGGTAACAGTCCTTATGGTTACAAAGATACAACGCCACTTGCACAGTTAACTCGTGATTATGGGGCAATTGTTGTTAAAAATGATTCAGCATATAAAACATTACAAGACGTGTTAGATGCAATCAAAAAAGATCCGACAGCAGTGACACTTGCAGGTGGATCAGCACCTGGATCAATGGACCATCTTGTAGGAGTATTACCTGCATTTGAAGCAGGAATCGATCCAAAAACAGTGAAGTATGTTTCGTATGACGGCGGTGGAGAAGCGGTTGCTGCTCTACTTGGTGGAAATGCGGATGTGATTGCGACGGATGCATCTACAATTGCAACGTATGTAAAATCAGGGGATGTACGTGTATTGGCAGTGAGCTCTTCAGAACGTCTAGAAGGTGACCTAGCAGAAGTACCAACATTTAAAGAGTCTGGTATCAATGCAGAGTTTACCATTTGGAGAGGTCTATTTGGACCGAAAGAAATGTCGGAAGATGCTAAAAAATATTGGTCTGAAAAACTTGGAGAAATGGTAGAAACAGAAGAGTGGAAGGCTGAGCTTACGAAAAACGGTTGGGCAAGTGAGTACCGTAATGCAGAAGACTTTACTACTTATTTAGAAGATCAAGATAAAGTGATTGTTGAATTATTAACAGCACTTGGCATGCAGAAATAACATTATGTAGGCGGCCATAGTTGCCGCCTTTTCTGTTAGGAGGGAATAAAAAGTATGAATAAAAAATTCGATCGATTTAGCGGTGTCGCCTTTTTGTTAATAGGAATTATATTTTTGATAGAAAGTCAAAAAATTTCCGATAGCGCATATGGTTCATCCGTCGGTCCAAAGATATTTCCGATGGGCCTTGGGATTATTTTAATCGCACTGAGTATCCGGCTGTTATATGAAACATTTAAATATAAAACAGAAGAGTCAAAGGAAGAGAAGCTTCAATATAAGAAGTTTTTGATCATTTTTGGGAGCGCAGTTTTATATGCATTTTTCTTAGAGAAAATTGGATATGTCGTATCAACTTTTCTATTTTTATTGATTGCATTTCAAACGATGGAACGAGGAAAAACGGTTACTTCAGTAATCATTGCTGGAGTTTTCTCATTTGGCATTTATTATTTATTTTCGGAGCTTCTTGGTGGTTCATTGCCAGGGTTCCCACTGTTTTAAGGAAGGAGGAGTTAAGCAATGGATACATTACAATTTCTAGCGGACGGATTTGGTGTCGCTTTTCAATGGCATAACATATTGTTCGCATTTGTCGGTGTTGTCATCGGAACTGCAGTAGGAGTATTACCGGGTATTGGACCGATGAGTGGTGTCGCACTTCTTATACCAGTAACGGCAACAATCACTTCGGGGATGCCAACGGGAGCAGCAGCTGCGAGTTCGATAATTTTATTAGCAGGGGTATATTATGGAGCGATGTACGGAGGCTCTACCACTTCTATTTTGTTAAATACACCAGGGGAATCATCTTCTGTTGTGACGACATTAGATGGTTATCAAATGGCAAGACAAGGTCGTGCAGGTGCGGCTTTAGCGATATCGGCAATTGGGTCGTTTTGTGCAGGAATTGTATCATTAATTGGGCTTGTGCTTCTAGCAGAACCTCTCTCCAATGTTGCCATAAAATTTGGACCGGCCGAATATTTTTCATTGATGTTACTAGGCTTAGCTGCGGTTAGCGGACTAGCGGGAAAATCAATGACAAAGGCATTAATCATGACGGTTTTTGGACTTATGCTAGGAACAATAGGCATTGATGCAGTGTCTGGTATTGCCCGTTTTACATATGATCAACCAATTTTATTTTCAGGACTCGAGTTTTTGACAATTGCTGTTGGTTTATTTGCACTCGGTGAAGTCTTTAAAACGATTTTAGAGCGTGATGAAGAATCGGGAGCGATTGCGAAGATACATCGAATTTTACCGACAAAGCAAGATATGAAGGATAGTGCAGTACCAATAGCACGTGGATCTCTTCTTGGCTTCTTTATCGGCGTTTTACCTGGAGCAGGTGCAACACTTGCATCGTTCTTCTCCTACATGACAGAGAAGAAATTCAGTAAAAACCCAGATAGTTTTGGAAAAGGAAACATTGCTGGTGTAGCTGGTCCCGAATCAGCTAATAACGCTGCTTCTGGTGGTGCAATGATTCCCCTTCTTACACTAGGGATTCCTGGATCAGGTACAACTGCAATCCTAATGGGCGCACTCATCATGTACAACATTCAGCCAGGCCCACTACTTTTTGACGAACATCCAGAAGTTGCATGGGGACTTATCGCAAGTATGTTCATCGGGAACTTAATGCTACTCGTGCTGAATATGCCACTAGTACGCTTATTTGCAAAAATCATTCAAACACCGAAAAAGTATTTAATCCCTATAATTGTCGCGATTTCTTTCTTTGGTGTTTATGCAGTACAGTATACAACGTTTGACTTGTACTTATTGTTAGGGTGCGGTGTCTTAGGTTATCTATTATCAAAGAACGATTACCCAGTAGCTCCTTTAGTGCTCGCACTCGTATTAGGACCAATGATTGAAAACAATATGCGCCGTGCTTTAACAATCTCTAACGGAGACTTCAGCATCTTTGTGACAAAGCCATTATCACTCGTTTTCATTATTGCAGCTGTAGCGTGGTTGTTAGTTCCTTTATTACTCAAGCTTAGAGGACGAAAAGTTATTATAAATGAAGAAGGTTGATAGGAATGCAGACTCCGGGTAGGTGGGTCTGCGTTTTTCTATTGAAACAATAATTTGTGACCGGATAGATAAAAATATGACAGGATAAAAAAGTTTTTGACCGGTTAAACGAAAATATGACCGGATAGAGAAGTTTGTGACCGTATAAATGCAAGTATGACCGGATGGAAAATTTCGTTACCATATAAATCAAAACATGACCAGATTCCTCACGATCTGAGTCTGCATTTTTTAATTTCGTAGGTAAATAGATTTCAAGGGTGAATATTTTTTGCTTCTGGGGAATGGAATTTTTACGAGATTTTTCGAATATGGTGTACATAACGAGGAGCGGACAAGAATTCATTCAGTCTGCTCTTATATCATAAGGGGGTTGGATGGTGACAGAGAGGTTTGTTGAAGTAGACGCTGGTGTAGAATTATTTGTTCAAGATGTAGGAAGTGGGGACCCGATTGTTTTCATCCCGGGCTTTACATTTACAACGGAAGTGTTTACCCATCAAGTCGAACATTTCTCCAAAACAAATAGAGTAATTGTTCTCGACCCAAGAAGTCATGGTCGTTCGTCGATTACGCTAGAAGGAAACGATTATGTAACACATGGAACGGACTTGGCAAAGGTAATTGATGCATTAGAACTAAAGAACGTAACGCTAGCAGGCTGGTCGTTTGGTTGCTTAACTGTTTGGGAGTATCTTAAACAGAACGGGTATGAAAATGTAAAATCACTAATTTTCATTGACATGTCACCAAAGGCGTTGTCGACAAATCATGAGGAAGATTGGGTAGAAGGTCCTCTCAATGACATTGGAGCAATCTATAACACCTATTTACGCAATGCAGCAGGTCAGCGGGAATTTATCAAGGCATATACAACAAGTGTCATGGTGCAACGTGATGTTACAGAGGATGAGTTGAATTGGCTGGTGGAACAATCTTTAAAAACACCATATTATATTGCAGCGAATCTATTTGCTTCAGGCATGTTCTCTGATTATCGCGAAGAAGCGAAGGAAGCGAGCGAAACTGTACCAACAATGACGATCGTAGCAGATCATTGGGCGGATACAGCGGTTCGATTCACGCAAAAAATTTCTCCAAAATCCTCCATCGAAGTACTAGGCGGCCACCTGATGTTCTGGGAGCATAGTAAGGAATTTAACGAACTGGTGGAACAGTTTTTGTCTGTTGAAAACTAAGAATGAATATACTAAAAAGCTTACCAGTTAAATGGATAAGCTTTTTCCTTCGTTAACTCTGTTATCAATACAAAAGTATGAAGAATAATAGAAATGCAGACTCCGCGTGTGTTGGAGTCTGCATTTTTCTATAGAAACAATAATTTGAGACCGGATAGATAAAAATATGACCGGATAAACGAAAATGTGACCGGATAAAAAAGTTTCTGACCGGATAAACGAAAATATGACCGGATAGAAAATTTTGTGACCATATAAACCAAAACATGACGATCTGAGTCTGCATTTCTTTGTTGACATGGAGTTAACTCCATCTTTTAAAGTAAGTATATAAAAAGATGGGAGAGATGAAAGTGGTCATGGTAACGTATGTATTAATTGGACTGTATGCAATATTAACAGGTGCTGCAGGAGTGATACAATGGAAAGAAACAGGGGTTCAAGTTCGTTCATTCTTATTTGTACTCGTATCTACTGGAATGCTCGTAACTTTATTTCTTCCGAATAAAAACATGATGTTTGCTTTATTAATCATGGTATTTCTCGCACTGCATATACTCGCAATTATGGAAGGACTGAAGAAGAAAGGACGGCTGACGTATAGTCATCACCTTGTACGATTCCTTGTCCATTTGATATTTGTAGCGCTTGTTTTTAAATATATAAATTAGTAGGTGATTCTAATGAAAATCGGAGAATTTGCAGAACGCACAGCTCTTAGTAAAGATACCATCCGTTACTATGAAAAAATCGAACTACTACAGCCAGATTTGCAAAACAAACAACGTGTATACAACGAGGAGGACGTCGTCAAAATAGAGACCATCGTCAAACTAAAACAAAATGGCTTTTCCCTACAGGAAATACAAATGCTATTTGACTGGTCCATAAATATGGATAAAGATAAGGAAATGACGAAAGATGAAATCGAAAAGCTTCTATTATTAAGGGAAGTATTCCAAACTAAATACAAAGAAATGCTTCAAAAAGAAGAACAAATCAAGCAAATAAAACAGGTACTCCTGCGAGCGGATCATAAACTGGAGCAGTTACTTGAAAAGAATATTAACAAGGGGGCATTCAAATGAAGAAACTTCTATTAACAGGGTTTGAACCGTTTTTATCATTCACGGTGAATCCAACGATGAGAATTGTGGAAGAATTAAATGGACTGGAGATTAGTGGCTACCGGGTGTATGGAAGAGTACTGACAGTTGACTTTGCTTCCTCTGGAGCTGAACTAATTGCACATATGGAGGATATTAATCCAGATGCAGTCATCTCATTAGGATTAGCGGGGGGAAGATACAAAATCACCCCGGAACGTATCGCTATTAACGTGAAAGACGGAGCAGCTGACAATCAGGGGCGTGTTCCAGTCGACGAGTCTATTGATCTGGAGGGACAACCCGGCTACTTTTCAACGTTGCCAATTCGTCCAATGGTTAACAAACTAATCGAAGAAGGCTATCCAGCTGAAATCTCTAATACAGCAGGTACCTACTTATGCAACAACGTGATGTACGAAGCACTCCACTTCGCACAAACACATACCCCCAACATGCGAGCAGGATTTATCCACATCCCAGCATCCCATGAACTAGCCATCCAACATGGGAAAATTCCAAGCTGGTCCCATGAAGACTTGAAGAGAAGTGTGGAAATTTGTATTGGGGTGTTAGGGGAGAATTAAACCTGTTTTCTTTCACATTCCCCTTGTGCTGTGGAATGTGAAAGAACAAGGCTACACTAAGGAGGCAAGAGATGATGTATCGAAAAGAAGTGTTCGTATTGCAAGAAGGTAGACCTGTTTTAGCGGTTGTAAGAAACTATGAGAAAGCGGATTTCGGAGATTTAATTGCTATTCAGCAAGAAAGTTTTCCTCCTCCTTTTCCGTCTGATTTGTGGTGGAGTGAAGAACAGCTCGAAAGCCACGTAGAGCATTATCCGGAAGGTGCACTATGTGTGGAGATAAACGGAGAAGTTGTCGGCTCGATTACAGGTTTATTGGTTCATTTTAATCCAGAAAACCCTGTACATACATGGGAGGAAGTTACGGATCACGGGTATATCCGCAATCACGATCCCAAGGGGGGGACGTTGTATATTGTCGATATTTCTGTCAAACCTGCCTATCGCAAGTTGGATCTTGGAAAGTTGTTGATGCAGTCGATATATGAACGAGTCATTCATGATGGATTGGATAGAGTGCTTGGGGGAGGGCGAATGCCGGGGTATCATCATCATGCGGAGCAACTCTCACCGGAACAGTATGTGGAACGTGTCTTGACAGGAGACTTGAAAGATCCGGTGATTTCATTTTTACTCAGATGCGGACGGACACCAGTTTGTGTGGTTCCAGATTACCTGGAGGATGAGCAGTCACATCATAATGCTTTGTTGATGGAGTGGAAAAATCCTTTCAAGCAAGAGTAGATGAGTAATATGGCGTAAGTTTTGCAGTGATGAGCAATGAAAAGACTAATCCATTGAAACTTTCCACTTGAATGAACAGTAAAGTAGATATCACTTAATTTATTTGAAAAGAAAAAGTGAAAAAGGGGATGAAGGATTATGTTTTTGTTTAAATCAATCATTTTTATTTTGATTGTTCTTGCCATTATGACTGTTATTGAAATGGGTTTACGAAAAGTTTTTAATATAGAGAAAAGAGATAAGAATCGACCAAAGTATGTGAACGAGTTTCATAAACGGGGCGAAATTGGCCTAATCGTTGTGTTCATATTGAGTTATCTCTTTGTTCAAATTTATTATTCAGAAGCACAGTGGAGTCATTTATGGATTGCTTTCTTCTTTACAGTCCTTCAATTATTTCGTGCATGTATGGAATGGAAATATCCAATTAGACCACGTGAATATATCATTCATCTTTTTGCTGCAGTTGTTCTAATTGCATTTATTTTCATTGCATTATACACAGATTGGCTTAATCAACTATTTGGATTTTAAGAAAGTCCTTCATGTTTGAATTTCTTTCACAGAAGCTTTCGTTTGATATTCTTTTGGAGAAACTCCATATTTCTTTTTGAATTGCTGCAAGAAGGCGGACATGCTTTGATAACCGACTTGAAGTGCCACATTGGTTACACTTTGGGAAGGATTACGAAGCAATTGTGCTGCTTGCTCCATGCGAATCGCCGTAACACGTTCCATTGGTGATAATTGAAAAGTCCTTTGGTACATGCGGTTCAGCTGTGATTCACTAACATTTGTTACTTCTGTTAACTGCTTCATCCGAATCGGTTGGTGATAGTTTTGTAAAATATAGCTTTCTGCATCTCGGATTGGGTCTGGCAATAAATAATGTTCGAGGACATATGTGATTTTGGACAACATATGTTCATTTGGAAAAATATAAGCCATGACCTCCAGTAAAGCAAGATGAACGAAATATGGTTGTTTTTTAGAAACATGAACAAGGATTTTTTCGAGCAGACCATTGATTTCCTCCGTCCACGGCTCCTGTAAAATACATACGCGATTGGGATCTTCGAGCAAAGCGGGCGAAAAGCGATTATGCTGCTGCAAGAGGTGAACAAATTGCTCCGTGATGGAAATGGATAAGGGAAACAGTAGCGTACTGCTCAACTTCCCAATTTCAAAACGAACATTTACACCTTGCGGATAAAACACATATTCCCCAACTTTAAGTATACGAGATTCGTCTTCTCCGATTTGGTAAGACAATCCTCCTTCCAGTAAAAAGAGGATTCCCGGCTCGGGAGACTTGAAATGAGAACTTATTTTCTCTTGATGATGAGTAAACGAGATAGATTCAAGCACCACATGATTTTCTTTTTTCAATATTTCCAGTACTTGTTTCAATTCGTCGCACCCCTCATCCTTTTTAGTCAGTTAAAATAACTAGGCTATGTTATAGTTAATGGTTGATTTTTACCTCTCTTATTTCACTAAAGCACTCCGTTAGTTGAACAATATCTATCTTTTAAAGGCAATAATTTTTTATATGATATTTCTTACACTATAAGCTTTATTATACCGTCTTTGTACTCAAATAAATAATCATTCTCTTTTTCTAATAAAACAGGTAGGTACTGAAATAACATTTCAGCAACCCCTAAGTTATTCGGGTTCATTATCCAATCTATTTTTTTCCAATCGAGAATTCCTTCTCTTGTTTTTTGTATGGGTTCATTCCCTAATATCGCATCTACTTCGAATAAGTACACATATAACCCATCTTTTTCCCCATCACTTTTATCCCATGTAATTAAACCTTTTGAGTAATATTCGTTTACTTTGATACCTGTCTCCTCAAATACTTCACGTATTGCACCCTCATCAGCTGTTTCTCCTGCTTCATATTTACCGCCAACCCCGTTCCACACACCCATAATCGGTGGCTTTTCACGATTCAGCATTAAGATTCGTTCATTACTTTTCAAAAAACATACATTATATTTAAACACTAAATCATCTCCACAAATAAATTAATTTATTATCTCATTATACTTCAACTAATATTGAACTAAACTGCTATGTAAGTTGAACAAGAATCATACGCATTGTTGTCCGAATGTGGACCAAAGATTGTAGGCTTATTTAACTAAAGCACTCCGTTAGTTGAAGAAGATTTTATTAACATTCACCTTGAAAAACGTAAGGTGTTGAGGATATTAATAAGCTCTCTACTCCACCTGGATGGTAAGGCATTAAGTTATTAGCAGTATTTATGTCCACCCATTTTATTTCTACAATTTCGTTTTTATCTTCAATTGTAATTTCTCCGTCAATAACTTTTGCGGCAAATGTAATCATTAAACCGTGATGTCTGTGTTTTGAAAAGAATGCTTCATTAACTGCAATAATATTTCCAATTTCAACTACTAAACCAGTTTCTTCTTTTGTTTCACGGATAACCGCCTGTTCTAAGGTTTCACCTTTTTCAACTGCTCCACCTGGTAGAGACCAAGTTGAATGTCGATTATTAACCATTAATATTTTCTCTGTTATTTCGTCATAAATAAACGCATATACAACATCTACTCTCTTCACACTTAACACCTCTTGCTATTGGTCTATATATATTTTAACATTTTTGCTTTTTTTAACTAACCTGCTGCGTTAGTTCAATAAGAAAAAGAGTTACCTCTGGCAACCAATGATTTTTTACTAAAGCACTCGTTAGTTCAACAAGGTTTTAGTATTTTTTCAAGTACAATAGGACCCGTTTTCTTTGTCGTTGTATTGACTGTCCGAACTATGATACGAGTAGGTCGCATTATAGGAGAAACTTCATCCAAATTCCCAGCCCAAGTAGTTTCTCCATATTTAGTTAAAGGGGACAATGAGAAAATCCAACTTATTTCCTTTGGAATATATGCTAATACTTCATAACCATCATAATCCCCAAAACTAGATGGTTTTGGTAAATGAAGTGCGTGAACACTGAGACTTGTTCGTTCATCATTAAACTTTCTTTCAATATTATAAATCAGTGCTACTCCTCTGGCATTTTTAGGTACGTTTTTTGTTGGTTCAAGTATTGCTGAACAAGGTAGCAACTCTTCAATTTTATTCTCAGAGTGTGTTTGTGAAGGAAGAATTACTAATACGAAGATAAGGCTAAAAAGCAATTTTTTCATTTCTGATTCTCCTTAAATTTGTTTAGTATCATTATTCCCCAAAACTCCATATTTATTGTATTTCAATCGTTCCTTCTTCAACTAACCTGCTGCGTTAGTTTAAGTGAACACTTTCACATTCTGATGTTTATATTAACATAAATATCCAGTACCAATATTATATAGGAAAACCCATTCTCCATATTCATTAACGACTAATCAACCTTTTCCTTTAACAAAGCCAATAACAATAACGGAAAAACCCTCTCTAATTCAATAGAGAGGGTTTTAGAATGTTATAT
The DNA here is from genome assembly GCF_038637725.1 of Psychrobacillus sp. FSL H8-0483. Taxonomy (NCBI): domain Bacteria; kingdom Bacillati; phylum Bacillota; class Bacilli; order Caryophanales; family Bacillaceae; genus Psychrobacillus; species Psychrobacillus sp. FSL H8-0483. Next base: position 3,655,028 of record NZ_CP152052.1, on the reverse strand, counting down.
TATAAAGGAAGTAATTCGATCTCTTCTT